>CBFIFL010000008.1:0-61267 GCA_965661855.1 Flavobacteriales bacterium | reverse complement strand
AATGGAGCACAAGACTCAGATAATGCATGTCCAAACTCGTGAATAATAACATCTACATCTTCTGCGTCATCAACACCTCCTTCACCAAACAACAATCGTGGTGGATTTGTAGAAGAAACAAACATCGAATTATCTTGACCTCCAAGAGCATGTGCATCTATTGCTATTTGATAATTCAATACATCGAATCCCAATGAATCTATGTATTCTCTCATTTCAGTTATATGGTAAAGAATATTGCATTCCTCAAAACCAGATTGATTTCTTGTATAATGAAAGATACTATCTTGTCTGACTGACACCACATTACTCGGTTCAGACAAATCTCTCAATTTTAAAAACTCATTCTCTAATAGATAATTCCCATTATAGATAGTCGCTTTTACTGTCCTTTGAACACGTTCATTGTTTAAGATTGTTAAATCTGAATCTTCAGAATCAATATATGCACCACCATAATCAACTCCTGCTGTTGATAAAGGATCCGGTTCAAAAACCATAACCGAAATAGTCGAATCCGAAGCATGGTGTAAACTGTAAAGAGGAAACTCTATGTGTTCTTCGTTGACCAACATTACATCCACTTCATAACCATTTCGGCTTTCGCGTTTAATCGCTGCAGGATATACTATGTTATCGATATGGTACCAAGCATTTTGACCAACAATAGCTTTTAAGGAGATTAATGATTCATCAAATAAATTACTCGACGAAGACAGTAGTTTTCCTGATTTTGAAAAATTAAGCTTGAACTGACTTTTATACACTGGAAAACCTTGAATCTCTTGATGATAAGTGTAATGAACCCCAGCCTTTGATTCTAACACTGTATCCTTAATCAAATCATAGTCAGCATATGATTCTTTTAGTATTTGATCCGCTGAAAAATCAATTTTATTTTGACCGATTGCTATGATTGAAAAAAGAAAAGTTAGAATAGTTAGTAAGGCTCTCATATTCTGAAGATACGGATTTCTTCTCTAGAATTCCATGTATCCAGTTGGTAAGAACACACCATCCAAAGCAATATCCCAGTCGTCAACTTCTATATAATCACGTATGGGTAAAAAATAAGACACTCCTACTTTCTTAACTGAATCCGGGATACTTTTAAAGAATCGATCGTAAAATCCTTTACCGAAACCAACTCTATTCCCCTTAATATCACAAACTAACAAAGGAACTATTACCATATCCAAATCAGACAGATCAGAAACCTGCTCTCCCTTTGGTTCAGGGATTCCCCATTCACTTATGGCTAAAGTTTCCGAATTAAACTTAACTGTAGTCATTTCTCCATCTTCCACAACCGGAACATAAAAGTTGACGTGATTTAAATCCTCATCATTTAACAATAGAAACGAATTAAATTCCTTCCATTTTTGAATTGGTAAAAAGACATGCACCTTTTTACATTGCCGCTCAAGAATGAATTTTTTGATTCCCTCAGAAATTGCCAAGTCAAAAGCGTATTTCTCCTTATCAGTTAAAGACAATCGTTTCTCTTTATATATGATGCGTAGCTCAGATTTCAACATTAGTCCACTCCTTTTCTTGCGTATTTCGAACAGATCGGACAATCCTCCTTTTTATGTGGTCTGGCCTTACAGTATTTTCTCCCAAAAAAGATAATCTGTAAATGAAGTTTATTCCACTTTTCTTTGGGAAACAATCGCTTTGCATCCCTTTCTGTGACATCCACATTCTTACCAGTTGTTAATCCCCAACGGTACATCAATCGATGAATGTGAGTATCTACAGGAAATGCCGGCACACCAAAAGCTTGAGCCATAACCACCGAAGCAGTTTTATGTCCTACACCAGGTAACTCTTCAAGCAAATCTATGTCAGCTGGTACTTTTCCGTCATATTTATCCACTAGAATTTGAGATAGATCATAAATTGCTTTAGACTTTCGAGGAGACAATCCACAAGGTCTTATAATCGCTTTGATCTCCTCTACACTTAAATCCAACATAGCATGTGGATTATCCGCTTTCTCAAATAAAAACGGAGTGATTTTATTCACTCTTTCATCAGTGCATTGAGCAGAAAGAAGAACAGCAATTAGCAAAGTATATTCATCTTTATGATCCAGAGGTACAGGAGTTTCAGGAAACTCTGCTTCCAGTATATTCAATATATCTTTAACCTTTTCTTTCTTAGTCATACTCTATTTCTCTAAATGCCAAAAGTAATTCCTTAGCATTATTTAATTCTAAATCTTTTCCTAATTTCTTCAATAAGCTATTCGCATTCAATACTAAATCAGAACTTCCGGTATATTCATCTCTTAAGAAATGGACCAACTTCAACAACCTAAATGCATTCAAATATTCAAAAAAGCGATAAACAAAACGTTCTTTATTTGGACTTTGCCTACTAGACTCTAGAACACTTTTGATAAAATCATTCTCCAGTAAAAATCGTTGTACCCCTTCATTAAGAATGTCCAACTTCTCTCCAATTTGCTCCTCATTATTCAAATAAAAGTCTGGAGCTAAATCAATCAGCACTTTAATCCAATCAAACATTTCAACCGGGTACGTTGGATAACCACTCTCTTCTTTAGAAAGAATATCATTCACCGCTTTTCCTGTTCCAAACGGAACCCTGTCCGATTGTCTAGGAGAAGGTATTACCCTGCACGTCTTTAGCTCAACAAATCCACCTAATGGAAAAAGTTTTTGAAGAAAGTAAAAGTCCTCTCCAGCTTTCCTCCTATTCATCCCTCCCTGTTTTTGATAAACAGAACTTCTCGCAGCCATCGACGAACCAATGGTGTGATAATGATAAGGGAAGCCAGTATACTTCAAACTCAAAGCATAATACCTTAAAAACAATTCATATTCAGCAATGGCCTGATAAATCTCATCACTAAACTCTCCGGTTAAGGGATGCTCAAATGCAATTCCAACCGTATTAACCTTTTTGTCTGAAAAAGCTTTTTCTAAGTCTATTAAATAATTGGATGAACAAAGACTATCTGCATCAAAACATACAATACCTCCATCTTTGTCAATAGAATCAAACCTTCTAACCGCTTCATCCATTCCTATCTTTCTTCCTAAACCAACACCTGCATGTTTTTTTGGTAGATCATTAGAATTTATAGCGTAAAAACTAATCCAAGGGAAATCATTTTTATTTTGAAAATCAGCTACCAGCTTAAGATTCTTCTCATTTGATTGGATTACATCTTCAGTGCTAGTTTCTGATGCATTGATAGAAACGATAACTTCTACACTTCCATTCGTTCTATCACAAGACATTAAAGCATTTAATGTTGCCAATAGATTTGGTTCATTATAACAAGGGATCACAACAATCAAAGCCAGATCTGTAGGGACCTTGTTATCAATTGATTTCGCTTTAAAAGCACTCCTTTCTATGTAAGAATTGACTTTTATCATTTACACTTGTTATTTTGAATTCACGCTGATATAAGTCTTATTCATATCTTTGAAGCGGTCTTAAAATTACCACAATTGAAGTAAATCTAATTAAGCAAATCATGAAATTATCTTTAGACTTAACTGTATTATCATCACAAGAATGGATTGATCATGTATTAAACAACCTGGATAAATTCTTACAAGACCACGCAGACTGTGAAAGAAAGGCTTCTTCTATGGCCATGAGCTTTATTGCAAAAGCTCCTGAAAAACTTGAAATAATTCCTGTGCTTATCGAAACTGCTGTTGAAGAATTGGAGCATTTTCAGGATGTGTACAAAATAATGGAGAAAAGAGGTATTCCTTTAGCTAAGGAGATGCAGCAAGATCATTACGTAAAGGAGTTAATTAGTCATTGCAGACACACATCAGCGGAAAGATTTATGGACCGTCTGTTAATTGCATCTGTTGTAGAGTGTAGAGGAGCAGAAAGATTTAAGAAAGTAGCTGATAATATTCAGGATGAAGAACTTCAGGTGTTTTATAAAAGACTTTGGACTAGTGAAGCAAAACATGGACACATATTCGTTGACATGGCCTTAAAATACTATGACAAAGAAGAAGTGTATGAAAGACTAAATTACTTTAATAAAGTGGAAGGTGAAATTATAACTAAACTACCGATAAGAGCAGCTTTACACTAATTTCTCTTTGGATTGATCGAGCTTTTCAAACTCTGAATTATTGCTTCTATACTCCGGAACAATCTCCTTCATTTTAGCAACTATTTTCAAGTTATCTTGACTAGCAAATAACTCAACTAATTCATTTAGTTCCAGATTGATATTATCGAAGTTATACTCTCTCACTTTCCCTATCATTATTTTACCATGATGAGTTGGAAGATTGTTTTCGTCTATAGTCAATAACTCTTCGTACAACTTCTCCCCTGGTCTTAATCCAGTGAATGTTAATTGAATATCCTTACCTAACTCTAAACCTGAAAGTTTAATCATTTTCTTAGCTAGATCTACAATTTTTACTGACTCTCCCATGTCGAACAAGAAAATCTCTCCACCATTCCCCATCGCTCCAGCTTCTAAAACTAACTGACAAGCCTCTGGAATAGTCATGAAATATCTGGTCACCTCTGGATGAGTCACTGTTACAGGACCTCCTGAAAGAATCTGTTTTCTAAACAATGGAATTACAGAACCGTTTGAACCTAAAACATTACCAAATCGAGTAGTAATTATCTTCGTACTGTCTTGATTTAAAACTGCTTGTAAAGACTGAACATAAATTTCTGCCAGTCGCTTACTTGCCCCCATAACATTTGTAGGATTAACAGCTTTATCCGTCGATATCAGCACAAACTTCTCAGCTTTATATTTAACGGCCCAATCCACAACATTCTTTGTCCCTAAAACATTCGTTAAAATTGCCTCAGAAGGGTTATTCTCCATTAAAGGCACATGTTTGTATGCAGCTGCATGAAAAACAATGTTTGGCTTGAAAGCTTCAAAGACCCTCTCAATTCTTTTATTATTTCTCACATCAGCGATAACCACCTCAAAATCAGTAGACTTATGCTTTTCTCTTAATTCAATTTCTAACTCGTATATCGGGCTTTCGGCCTGATCTAATAAGAATATTTTCTTTGGTTGGAATTTCAATATTTGTCTGACTAAACCTGAACCAATAGACCCTGCAGCACCAGTAACCAAAACATTCTTACCATGAATTTGATTCTCAATCTTAGCCTTATCTAAATTGATTGGGTCTCTACCCAACAAATCTTCAATTCGAATCTTTTTAAACTGATTAAAACTTAGCTCTCCATTAATCCAATTAGACATCGGAGGAACGTTTAAAACGTCAACATTCGCGTGTAAACACGTTTCAACTAAAGCATCTTTCTCCTTTGTTTTTAAGTCCTCACCAGAAAGGATTAAAACATTTGGGTCAAATTCTTCCAGTACCTCATTTAGTCTTGACAACTTATGAAATACCTTAACCCCTTCAATTCTATGATTTTTAAAAGCTCTTTCTAGAATTACAAAAGCAACTACTTTATAGTTAATCTTTTCATCTCTATCCAGCGCCTTTTTTGTTATTACCGCCTGCTGACTATCTCCTACAACTACAACTTTACGACTTTCTTTCTTTTGATTAATTGATTCTAAATACAGCACCTTTACCATGATCCTGAAAGAAGACAGTAAAAACATCGAAACTATTAAATCAATGATAATAACCGAAAAAGGAATAATATACTTTTCGTCGATAATGTATGCTAAACCGTTTGCTGCACCAAAGATTACTGAAGCACTTGATATTGCAAGAAATATATTAATAACATCTTCTGTACTAACATGATGGATAACACGAGAGTAAGTTTTAAATGTATGGAACATTAAAGCTCTAGTAATCAAATAAAAAGGTAGCGAATAAGGGAGCTTTAAAAGCTTTGGTTCTTGAAAATCAAAATTAAACCTTAGTAGATAAGACAATAGGAATGCAGTTAAAACAATTACCATATCCAATGTAAAAACACCTCCACGTGGAAGTCTCTTTTTGATACCTAGTAACTGAATTAATTTTATCACGAGTGCAAGTTACGAAATCGTTAAGCTTGCTTTTC
This sequence comes from Flavobacteriales bacterium, assembly GCA_965661855.1. Classification (GTDB taxonomy): domain Bacteria; phylum Bacteroidota; class Bacteroidia; order Flavobacteriales_C; family CBFIFL01; genus CBFIFL01. Next base: position 55,228 of record CBFIFL010000008.1, on the reverse strand, counting down.
GTAAGTTTTTCAACAAAATGACCTTAATTGCCCAATACAAAGCAAAGGCAACCATTAAGAATATAGTAAATTGAAGAGAAGTCATATTTAGATCATACAAACCTCCCCACACTAACATCACCACCATTTGAAATAAAAAGTATATTCCAGAGACCAATAAATGATTCATCTTATACTCATTGGCTAATAATTGATACAAATGCTTTCTATGAGGTTTTAGAATATTCTCTTTGTTTATTAATCGTTGTACCATCGTGGATACTACATCAATAAAATAAACCAACAACACTAATACTGGAGAAAAGCTTTCCATCTTTAAACCTAGATACAAACACAATGAAACGAAGATAAAACCAAGACTAATGGAGCCAATATCTCCCATAAAACAGATCGCCTTTTTCCTGAAGTTAAACACGCCAAAAACAAGATTTGCAATTAGTATTAGTACAAGAAGGTTAGCATTAACAAAGTCTAAATGGTATTGATCAATATAAAGCAGACTTAAGCTAGCTGCTAATGTCATTTGAAAACTGATCCCATTTATCCCGTCCATAAAATTGTAACCATTCATCAATACTATGGATAAGCCGAAAACCAAAACAGCTAATACATAACCAAATTGTGGTACAAATCCTATCGAATAAACAACAAGTAAAACCACTATCAAATGTATCGACAACCTTAGTTTAGCTGATAATTCTTTGATATCGTCAATAAAGCTAAGCACAGCCAAAACGATCGCTCCTGAAAACAACATGACATCAAAAAAAGCTGTCCAGTCTATAAATAAAACACCATAAACCAGATAAGCTAAAAAATAGACTATACCCCCACCTCTAATGGTTATGGTTTTATGAGAACTCCTTTCATTTGGTTTATCAAGTATCTGCCATTTAGCAGCTTTCTTTATATAGAAAAGTAAGCCAATAATGAAGAATACTGTAATCAAAGAGTAGTTAATTATTTGAACAGTAGAGAAGTCAAATAAAGAATTAAAAAAATCAGCTATCATTCTTCAACGGATTTAATTAGTTTATCACAAAGAGCTGAAAAAGTATGGTGAGTAATAATGTATTCTTTTCCTCTTTTTCCCATTTCTGCTAATTCATCTGCGCTCATGGAAGCTAATTTCTCTATTGTTTCTTTAATTAGCTCAGCATTTTCTGGAGCCACGGAAAGACCACTTTTGGCTTCTTGCACTAAATCATTTCCTGCGCTTACAGAATGTAAAATTGGTTTTGCAGCAAAACTATAGTCAAAGATCTTATTCGGACTAATTCCAAAACGATATATTTTTTGATCATGCCAACCAATATAGCACAAGTCAAATCTCTTTAAAACAGATTGAACTTCATTCTTCTGGACCGGATCCAAGAAGGTAACATTAGCGCCAGATTTCTTTATTAATCTTTCTTTATGCTGTCCTTTACCAACAATTACAAAATGAATATTCTCTTTCGATTCTAAAAGCTTGGCCGATTCAAGTAAATAATCCATTGCATTCGCTAATCCCAAGCTACCAGCATAACCTACTATAAATTTATCCTTTGGAATATCTTGAAAATAAGAATCATCTAGATTTTCTTGTAGATCCATGTCTTCCGGATTAAAACCATTAGGAATACACACAAACTTACTCGGATCCATCCCTCTACTAACCATATGCTCATTAGCTTTAGGCAATAAAGAGATTACCTTATCTGCTTTTTTATAAGCAAACTTTTCAAACCAACCGAAGAATAGACTTAGTGGATGGTTTTTAGACATCCCTCCGATTTCAATCAATGTAAGAGGCCATATATCTCTTACTTCAAATAATAGTTTGGCATTATAACGTTTACTCCAGAAATAAGCATTTAATACTGGAAACGGAGATAAAGAACTTACCAAAATAACATCTGGTTTTGGTAATGATTTTTTCGGAAAGAAGAATAGCTTAATCATGAATTCAATCATTCCTAATATTCTACCAATACTTTGCGACCCCTTATATTTTCTAAGCTTTACCCAGGTATATGGAACTCCTTCAACCTCTTCATAGGTATACAGTCCTTTTACCTCTGGTAGTTTTTGTAAAAGATGAGAAAACGCTCCAGTAATTATATATGGAGCATGTCCTTTTTTCTTCAATTCATTTGCAAAATACCATGATCTGAAATTCATTCCATGAATTCTAGAACCGCAATATTGATTGATAATCCAATATGTTTTATGACTCTCTTTCTGCTCCATTATTGACGATTAACAACACATTCATAAACGAATAAAAAATTACTCCTGCCTGAGAATTCCATATAGAATCAAATAACATATTTATCATCATCATAAATACAAAGAAACGATAAACCTTACTACTAGAGTTATTCTTATAAAAAAGAGGGCCCATTAGAACCAAAGGAATGATAAGAAAGCCAAGCACCCCGTTACTGATCCAGTCATTTAAATATTGATTATGCGCATTGTTTAGCTTCTTTTCTACTAACGCTTGTTTACCTTCTCGTTTATTCGTCTCAATAATTACTTTACCAGTTGCGCCAGTACCATGACCGAATAAAGGCTTTTCCTTAATTAACTCAGCTGCAGTTTCCCACATCATTACTCTAATATTCGTACTTGACTTCTCTAGTTTACTAGGTTCACTAAGCGCTTTAAAGGGTTTCACAACACGGTTTCTAACCACTGGTAACTGGAATACTAAACCTAAAACCATCGCAATAGACAGTGTAATCTTCAACCATGTTTTAAAAGACCATGATTTTGAAATCCCTTCTGACATGAATATAATCACTAGCGTAATTCCATAACAAAGAATTGCAGCACGTGATAACAACATAAATGTAGCTATAGAGAATAAGAACAATAGAAAGGTCCTCAAGTATGCTCCAAATAGAGTTTTCTTGTACCATAAAATCAACATTGCAACATACAAATACATTGAAAAGAAAGTAGTATGAACAGAAAACGATAGTCGTGTATAATACAACAGATTAAGGTTGGCGTTAAAATAGAAGTCTACGATTGCTGTAACGTAAGACAGAATCACTCCTATCAAACATCCATAAACAAAAGTTTTCTGAATTAAGTTCCATCTATCAATCCAAACCTTTGAAACTTTTGATACAGCCAGTAAAGGAAATACGACAAGAGAAAGTTTCCTTGTTAATTCATTAACTCCAACGTTCACATAATCTGTGTTTAACAATCCCAAAGCCAATACTACAACAGGAGCCCCTAAAAATAAATACCACTTGGAAGTTTTTGATTTATCCGAAGGATAAAACTCGTAAAGCAAAGCTAGAATGATCAATAAAACCACCAACATGCTATGCAGACCTTGCCACCAGGATAATGTAGACAACAACAGTAAAGTAACTATTAAAAATAGAGCCTTAATATTGTTATATATCAACTGCTTAGGCACTTAAATTAGAATAAATAGCTAGTAATTTCTTCTCTTCTTGATTCCAGTTAAACGTTTCTAAAACGGCTTTTCTTCCATTTTCACCCATTTTTTTTGCTAAAGAATCATCTTCTAAAATTTTACTTATCGCTTTAGCTAACTCTTCTGGATCAGTAGGATCTACATACAATCCACAATTAGCAAAGTCTATGATTTCTTTCCATAAGTCAAAATGACTACAAATCACGGGGATGCCAGCAGCCATGTATTCGAACATTTTGTTCGGTTGAGCTGAGATATGATTTGCAGCAGGCAAGAATGTTACTATTCCTATTTTAGAAGAATTCAACATATCATTCAATGCATCTCTACCAATCATGCCCTTATAATCAACTAAGCTTTTTTCATCAATACTTTCAACCGTATCCTTTAACGTTGATGGGCGATAACTTCCCGCTAACTTCAGAGGAACATTTGCATTTTGAATCGCTTTTACCAAAGGAAGTATACCTCTTATTTCAGTAATCCCTCCAGCGTAAGCTACAGATTGTTCTTTATCTTCCCAAGAAGTAGAAGGCTCTATATCTCCAAACAAAGGATAATTGTTTATAACAGTAACGTTAGTATGAAAATCAGTAAAGTCTTTTGAAATATGCTTCGTTGCTGTAATAATTGCATCCAACTTTTTGGAACATCTATTTTCAAATAAAGTAAATGATTTAGATACCAATTTTCTTAAAGCTGCAGGAATCCAGTACTTTGACATTATCTGGTCTGCCACTCCCTCATGAACATCGTAAACAACCTTGAATCCTTTTCTTTTTAGTTTATAAGCATAATACAATAACTCAGGGTCATGAATATGGTAAACCTCTGCATTCATTGAAAGGCCTTTCTTATAAACTTCTCTTGCTCCTAGAATAAAACGAGTATATCTGCTGCCTCTTCTTTCACCTGCATTAACAATCTTAACTCCATTTATAACTTCCTCTTCTTGTCCCCATACCACGAAAGAAACATCATGAGAAGCATTAACTAAAGATTGACACTCCTTTATACAAATTCTAATATCGTTCTTAAGATGAGCTGAACTTAAATGAACTACTTTCATACTTTCACTCTTTTAAGAAAATCTTTCATTAAAAAATACAAGAGAATCATCAATCCCCAACCTCCAGAAAACAGAGTAATTCCTAATGCTGATGACGATAAGAAAAATATATAGTACAGATTGAAAGACAATTTAATCATTAGATCAGTAAACAGAGACTCTATGAAAACGAAAATCATAGCCAAAACAAACCCTGATAGAATCAATCCCTTCCAACCAAAAGCTGCATAATCATACATGAAATTAGCTACGTTTACATTCCCTCTATAACCTCTTAAATACCATTCAGGATGAATATTAGGATATAATTCTTTTGAGTATTTAATAAATGGTTTTTGGGTAATCGGACTTAAAAAACTATAACCTTGAACACCAATAAATGGCTTTTCTTCAGGAATACATCTAAACCATTCTGAAACCATCATACCTGGTGTATAAAACACTCTTCTTCCGATAGAATAAATAAGGGGAAACTTTCGATCTACACTCTCACTTGTCTTATGGTATCCCTCAACTTTTCTCTTCTCTATTCTAGCTAATAATTCCTTCTTCTTTTCAGAATCAATAGCTACCTCATGCTTATTAGCCTTCACTTCTTCAACTTTACTTATAGAATCCCCTTTCCATTTTGCTTTAACCGATGGGTTCATGGCCCATGACATGCTAAAAATAAATAAGACGATAATAGCCAAAACCAAAACAACATTTTTCCACTTTTTCTGACTTAAAAAAAGTATTAGTAATGGTAAAGATATAGGTAGAATCAAACTCTTCTGAAGAAAATTAATTGCATAAAAAACAGCGATAGCATAGACTATCCAAAGTCTTCTTTTTTCTTGAAAAGCGTAATAAAAAAGCAAACTTGGAAACATTGCTTTTAAGGAAAACCCCATGAAATAAGCTAGATATCCAGGGTAATCAGAGGTTAAACTCCTTCTAAATTCAACTAAATAGTCATAATTATTTTCGAATATGGCTGTTACAAAAGGAAGACCTTCAAATTGCCATAAATGATAAAACGAACCAATGCAGCCTATCACTAAAAGTAAATTAGGTACTAATCTTGATTTTAATGGATGAATGTTTTTTATAAGCTTACTTAATCTTTGTTTTACTAGTCTACTCAGCAGTAAATAAAAACCATTAAATGCTAAAACATAAAGTGCGAAATAAAATAAATAATCAGTTCCAGAAGACTGTAGTAATCCGATCAGTAAAAAGCCAAGAATAATATTATAAATGCAAAAAAAAGTATGACGCCCAAAAAACCTAAACCAGGTGCTTTGACTTATTGTACTTAAATATTTGCTTGATAATAATCCCGCCATAAACTGAATAAGCTATAACCTCTACTCCCACTAGATAAACGATGAAGCTTTCGATTATAATATCTCGCTGCAAGTATAGGGTTAAAACCCCGCAAAAATAGAAAAGCTGCCAATAACTTCCCAACTTAATCTTGTTAAGAGCGGGTAAGATTACACTGAATGGAGAAACAATTAATTTAATAGCGATACTAAACACCAATACCTTATCATAATAACCAGAAACGGCATAGGATTCACCAAAAACAAAAGAGAATAAATCTTCTCCAAAAAATGTAATCGTAACAATACCAAGAGATGATGATATTAGTAAAACCCAAAACAATTGTAATACGTCTTTTCCTATTTTTCTACCATCCGTTCTATCTTGACTAACTCTCTGAAGAATTACCTGAGATATAGAAGAAGCTAAAAGGCTCAAAGGGATTGCTAATACCTGAAAGCTTAAACCTACTTTACTTGTTTCATAATCACTATAGAGCTTATTAATAAGTAACATTGGTAGCATTAAGCTAATGGTATTCAAAAGTGATGGCAAAGCATTATAAAGTGGATACTCCTTATGTCTTATCAATTCGGCTTTAATAGAGGATAAGTTGGTATTAAACACTTTCTTCTCTTTCTTGACTAATATGATGTATCCAAATAGTGAAATCAAAACACGACCTAGAAGGTCTCCTAGTATAAGCAGTGAATGACCTATAAACCCTATAAGACTGATTACAACTCCTCCTTCTCCAAAACGATGAAATAATTTGAACAATGACTGCTCCTTAAATTTTTTCAATCGAGTGAACAAAAAGTTTAAGTTCTGATTTAAAGCCATTACAAGGGAAATAACCGGAACAAAATACAAGTACGATGTATTATCCAAGCCCAACCACAGAGCTATTTCATATTCGAAAAGAAAAATGGCTAAAAAAGTAAGTACTCCAGAAACAAGTGCTATTCCGTTGGCTCCCCAAAACAAAGAAAATGCTTGTTCATCCTTCTCTGGAGTTACTAAAGCCATTCCATACCTTGCAGAAAACACAACAGCTAGTATACTTGACAATCGAAAAACAACTTCATAATTGGCAAAAAACTCGTCACTCAGTATTCTTCTGAAATAAGCATTAAAAGCAAATGAAACCGCAAAAGCAATCAATGTCCCTAGAAAGAGAGTCGAAGAGTTTTTGAGCAGTTTATTTTTTAGCATTCATTAATTCTTGAATGGTAAAAATACTATTTAAAATATCTTAAAATTCAAAAAGCAGACCAACAGATGGAAGAAGTGTACCTGACGAGTTAGGCAATTCAGACAGTAAATATGATCCTGGATTATTTGGGTCTGCAATAGGTTCTCCAACAGCATCTCTTTGCACAGTTAATGTTGGCTGCAGTTCTGCTGCGTAACCATAAAGGTTTTGAATATCAAAGTAGAAGTTTAATAAAGTCTTTTTCAAGTACCATTTTTTATCGATTCTAATGTCTAAACCATGAACGTTTGGAGTCCTAATGGTATTCAATCGATTATAATCGAAAACACCCTGTTGAGTCACATCCCAAACAGCTTGTAATGCAGTTGTTTCAACATCATAAGGTGTATACGGACTACCTCCAGAAAATCTAAACTTCACTCCTAACTCCCAATTCTTCTTAAAGCTCTTACCCATTGTTAAACTTACAATATTTCTGTTATCCCAAGCAGAAGGTATATATGCTCCTGTTTTATCTTGAAATTCACTTCTAACCATGGTATAAGCTAAAATCCCATAGAAACCTTTCTTAGCTCTTTGCTGAGCTAAAAACTCCAAACCGTAGCTTCTTCCTTTATTATCCGAAGTAACTGGTTCATTACCGATGACACCAAAGTCACCACCAAGATTAGCTAGAGAGATTGAATCTGCTAACTGAAAAGGATAGTTAGCATAATCCTTATAAAAAGACTCCACGCTTATATCGAAATACTTACTAAAACTGTATTCAAAACCTGCTACAACATGATCTGCTCGAATCCATTGAATATCATTTACTTTATTCACTAAATCACCAGAACCATTTCTATACCCTAAAACAGTGTAAGCAGGTAATTGATAGTACCTCCCAATATTAGCATTAAATGATAGCTTTTCATTAAAGCTAAATGAACTGGATAATCTAGGTGATAACTGATTCAATGGATTATTCATGGTTTCAGAATAATTAACTCCATCCATCCTTAAACCAAAAGATAAGGCCCATCTTTCTCCAAAAAAGGATTTACTTATTTGAGTAAATAATCCATGTTTAAATAAGTTCAATCTAGAGTTAAAATCGAAAGTAACTTCACTCCCATTAATAGCTCTTTTACTAAACGTTGAATTGGTATAAGTAACTTGTTCAGCATTTAAACCAAAATTGATTTTAAATCCTTTTCGAAAAGTTGAATTTTCAATCCTAAGTTTATTTTCGATTTCTTGAGATTTATAATCTAGAATTTTATTGTCTTCAGAGCTTTCATCATTGTTTAAATACTTATAAGCTTCATTATTCAAGTGTGATCTACTTACCACTGTTGTCCAGATCGATTTCTCCCCAAAATTCTGCCATTTACCTCCAACAGTATAATTCCATTGGGTATTAATAGGCAAGTAACCTAAAATATAATCGTTTGCTACTAAAGTCAATGAATCTTCAACACCATCATTTACTCCGGCATTTAATTTAAAATCATCAATTGCTCCAAGACCAATGAATGTTAATTTATTCTTCTTGTTAGGCTGATAAACATACTTAAATTGAGAATCGTTATAAGTAGGTAAAAACGGTAATCCTAGAGCGCTAAATAGATATTGTAAATAAGACCTACGGTATGAAAGTATTAATGAAGACTTCTTTCCGATCGGACCATCAAAAGTTAATCCAGCATCACTTGAACCTAAAGTAAAACTTGAAATCCATCGATCCGTGTTTCCTGTTTTCTGCTTAAAGTTCATGATCGAAGACAATGCATTACTTCTATTAGCTGGAAACGCTCCAGAATAAAAATCAACTCCACTAATGAAGTTTACGTTAATCATTCCAACAGGACCTCCAGAAGATCCTTGTGTGGCAAAGTGATTTATATTCGGAACTTCAATACCGTCTAAGTAAAATCTATTTTCGTTTGGTGCCCCACCCCTAATTATGATATCGTTTCTAAAAGAAACTGTTGAAGCTACACCAGGTAACGATTGAATTACTTTTGATATATCACGATTTCCGCCTGGGTTCCGTATGATTTCTTGATTTGATATACTTCTAACTGAAATAGGACTTTCTATAGATTTTGCTTTAGCAATCACTTTTACCTTGACCTCTTCCAAAGCTTGTGACTGTTGTTCTAATTTGATTTGAAAGTTCTCTTGTCTTGATGTACTTAATTGAACATCATATTGAATAAACGATTTATAGCCAACAAATGAATACTCAATATTGTAAACTCCTGGAGTAATACCTTCGATTAGATAATTCCCCTCAATATCTGTAACCGTCCCTTTGTCACTTCCCAGTATCAGAACATTAACAAAAGGTAAGCTTTCATTTGTTCCAGCATCAACAACACTACCTTTAAGCGTAGCTGTTTGACCCAATGTCAAAGTAGATAAACTAGTAAAAAGAAATAAGAGTAGAATTTGTCTCATAGGAATGAACTTATGAGACAAAGATCCAAAAAATAAAACTGTTTAACAAATCAATAAATATGTTAAACAGTTTTATTTTCATTAATATAACACTCTGAATCTGATCGTATTAGGAATACTCTTTAAGGCGTCAATAACTTCTTCTGGATAATCCTTATCAACATCAGCAATTAAATAACCAACTTTTTCGTTCGTTTTTAAGTACTGACCTTCAATGTTCAACTCGTATTTAGCCAAAACTTTATTTACTTCTGCCATAACACCTGGAACGTTATTATGAATATGAAGAAACCTTCTGTTCTTATTTTGCTCTGGTAGCTGAATATTAGGGAAATTAACTGAATCAATTGTATTACCAGTATTCATATAAGACTTAATCTTATCAGGAACAAACTGAGCTATATGCCTTTGTGCTTCAATTGTACTACCTCCAACGTGTGGTGTTAGTATTACATTATCTAAACCTTTTAAAGGACTATCAAATGGTTCGTTATTCTTTCTTGGTTCAACAGGGTAAACATCAACAGCAGCACCTCTAATGTGTCCTGTTTTGATTTTATCAGCTAAAGCTTCAAGGTCAACTACAAAACCTCTAGAAAGATTAATAAATACGCTTCCTGGCTTCATCCAAGATAATTCTTTCTCTCCAATCAAGTTTTTATTTAGTGAGTTGTCGTCAACATGAACGGATAACATATCAACCGTTTCCATTAACTCTTTAAGCGAATTACATTTGGTTGCATTACCTAAAGATAATTTCTCTAGTACATCATAATAAAACACTTGAACTCCTAATGACTCGGCTAAGACTGAAACCTGCTTTCCTATATTTCCATATCCAATGATACCAAGCTTTTTACCTCTGATTTCATTTGATCCTTCAGCAGTTTTATTCCATAAGCCATTATGTAGTTCTGTACTTCTTTTAAAAGTAGAACGCATTAGCATGATCATCTGTCCAATTGATAATTCAACTACCGATCGAGTATTACTATAAGGAGCATTAAAAACGACAACTCCATTTTCTTGACAAGCCTCTAAATCTATTTGCTTTGTCCCGATGCAGAAAGCACAAACAGACATTAATTTATTTGCTGACTCAACAACTTTTCTGGTAACCTGAGTTTTAGAACGAACACCCAAAACATGCATATCTTTAATCTGTTCGATCAACTCCTCTTCACTCAAACTTTTATTTGCTGTCTCAACAGTAAATCCTTCATCTTCTAATCTTGCCTTCGCATTTGGATGAATGTTTTCAAGCAATAAAATTTTGATTTTACTTTTTGGATATGAATAATTCATTGGTAGTTTGTTCACATATAAAAACTCATCTAAAGACGCAGTTACATGATCTGCCTTCTCCAGAATATTCTCTCTTATCACATTTTCAGTATAGGCAAAGAATTTATGCGCTACACCAGCTTCTTTAGTCACATAGTCAGAATGACCATCACCTATAACAAACACTTCTCCTTCTAAGTTCATGTCTCTTAAGCAGGCAATTTTACCATTGTGTTTAGCTAATACATTCTCAGTATCAAAACCGACAATCTTAGCATTCTCATCAAACTTAAAAGTATTGGCAAATACGTTCTCAGAAGTTATTCCAAACTCCTCTACGATAGGATCAATAAACTCTTTGAATCCACAAGAGACAACTTTGATTTTATCCTTATTCTCAAGAAAAAACGACTTGTTTTCAATGACTGATTTAGAAAGCTTTAATTTAAGCTCGTTTACTAAAACATCTAGGTCAGATTTATTAGCATTTAACAACTTAATTCTTCTTTCTAAAGACTCTGTGAAAGATATAGAACCATCTATACCAAGATCTGTAATATTTTTAATCTGATTAACTATATAATCCTTATCAGGGCTACCTTCTAACGTTAATTCTGCTAAGTAATCTAAAGCCTCTACCTTGGTTAAGGTTGAGTCAAAATCGAATATAAAATAATCAGCCATAATTTCTTACTAGATGTTAGTCAAAGTTAGCAAGAAATTATGGCTAAAAAAATGGACTTAAAGTATATTACGCCCTATGTTCTATTGTTCAAAAAAGAATTCGATTAATCGGTGGATTTTCTCAATTGTGAAATCATTTACTCCTTCAAAGAAACCGTCAACAACACCGTAAATCTCTGTCGTTGTGATCTCTCCATCACCATTAGCATCTGCGCTTGCTAATTCATAAGGAATACCGTTTTCACTCTTTCCTTTTTTAGCCTTTCCTTTTGTAAAATCTTCACCTAAAGATAGTTTATCAGGGTAATCATTATTCTCTACTAGAATACCGTAAAGACTTGGATAATCTTCTTTAATCTTGTCTCTGTCTGTAGCTAAACTATCAATAGATAATTTTACCTGAGCTTCTTCTGATAAGGTCTTACCGTTTTCATCAACAATTGCTCCTTTTTTAGTTTCCTTCTCTTCATCTTTGTGATCCGGAACTCCATCCTTATCTGAATCTAAAGCACAACCTTTACCATCTACAGAAACTCCTTCTTCTGTTCCAGGGCATTTATCTTTATCATCTCTAACACCATCTGCATCTGCATCTTCTTTATCAATTGAAGCGAAGTCTACGTTATCGTACAATGGATTTTTGTTGTTATCGTATCCACCGATATGATAAACAAAAGTTACTCTACCATTTAAAAATCCATCTGTATCACCTCCTTCTTCTTTATTATCTAAAAAGTCGGTTTGAGTTATGTAATAAGCTGCTGATACATTTGCTGACAAGTTTTGAGTCATTTTAAATCTAAGACCAAATTGAAATGGAAAGACCAATGTACTTCTCTCAAATCCTGCAGAATCTAATTTTGTTTCATAAACATAATCTCTAGATAAGGTATCTGCAATCAATGAATTCTCATTGCTTTGAGTCATGTTTCTTATTGTACCATCATCCCAATAGTGATACATTTCTCCATTTGCAGCAAGTAAATCAGCATGAGGATCAAATAGATAGAATCCTGCACCACCACCAATATAAGGAGAGAAACTTAACTGTTCCTTTGAAAAGATATTATCAAAATAAAAGTTAAGATTTAACTCACCTCCCATCAATGAAGATTCAAAATTTAGATTTCTAGTAGTATTATGCTCATTCTTAGATATATTCCCATAATTAGCTTTTAATTCAACTCCCAACAAGGAACCAAACCTTTGCTCTATGGAAGATGCATAAGCAATACGAAAACTGCTAGTTGCTGCAACAGGAGAGTTACTCCCTACATCACCATGAAAGCTTAACACTCCACCACCAATACCAATCGCTGGTAAATGCTTGTATGACTTTTTCTCTTTATCTTCTTTCTGATCATCTTGCCCGAAAGATTGGAAAAAAAGAAGAATTGATAAGAATAATAAGCTAATGCTCTTCATAATCCTCAATATTGTTTAAATGCTTACACAAGTTAAACATAATATCATTAAACTGAAAATCTAGAAGTTAGGAGAAAGCCTGAATTTATTATAGAAGTCATTAATTTCAGCTACAGCTTCTTCAGCTGTGTCTACAATTTTCATTAAATCTAAGTCTTCAGGGGAGATATTACCTTCTTCTAATATCGATTCTTTAATCCAATCGATTAATCCTTCCCAAAACTTTGATCCCATTAAGATAATTGGGAACGTACCAATCTTTTTAGTTTGAATCAATGTAATAGCTTCAAATAATTCATCCAATGTTCCAAACCCTCCTGGTAACACTATAAAACCTTGAGAATACTTTACAAACATCACTTTTCTAACGAAGAAATAATCGAAGTTCAATAATTTATCATTGTCGATATATGGATTACCATTTTGTTCAAACGGTAATTCAATATTAAGTCCTACTGACTTCCCTTCACCTCTGTGAGCTCCTTTATTTGCAGCCTCCATGATCCCTGGTCCACCACCGGTAATAACACCATAACCATTTTGAGTTAGTTGAAATGCTGTCTCCTCTGCTAGGTCATAATACTTGGTTCCAGACTTAGTTCTTGCTGAACCGAAAATGGAAACACAAGGTCCAATTTTTGCTAGTGCATCAAAACCATCTACGAACTCAGCCATTATTTTAAATAATGCCCATGAATCATTGATTCTAATATCGTTCCAACTTTTATACTTTAAAGGCTTTTTAGTATTGTCTTTATTCTCTTTGTTTTCTTCCATCTTTTATCGATTTAATGTTTTTAACAAATAAGGTCCTGTAATACTTTCTTTAGAAGAAATTATTTTCTCAGGAACACCTTCAAACACAATATCACCACCGTTAATTCCTCCATCCGGACCTAAATCAATTAAATGATCAGCTGTTTTAACCACATCCAAATTGTGTTCAATAACAACCACAGAATTACCTTTATCTACTAAATTGTGTAAAATCTCAAGTAATGTTTTAATATCATAAAAATGTAAGCCTGTTGTAGGTTCATCTAAAACATACATGGTATTACCTGTATCTTTCTTGGCAAGTTCTGTTGCTAATTTTACTCTTTGAGCTTCTCCTCCTGATAAGGTCGTTGAAGCTTGTCCTAAAGAAATATATCCAAGCCCAACATCATCCAGTGCTTTTAATATCCTTTTTATTTTAGGGTGAGAATCAAAAAAGGTTACAGCATTCTCAATACTCATGTTTAAAACATCGGTAATTGACTTCCCTTTAAACCTTACTTCTAGGGTTTCTCTATTGTATCTTTTTCCTTGACACACGTCACAGTTGACGTTAACATCAGGCAAAAAATTCATTTCGATCGTTTTTAATCCTGCCCCTTTGCACTCCTCACATCTACCACCTTTAACGTTGAATGAAAACCTTCCTAACTTATATCCTCTAATCTTGGATTCTGGTATTTCAGCGAATAACTTTCTTATGTGACTAAAAACACCTGTGTATGTTGCAGGGTTAGATCTAGGAGTCCTGCCTATAGGACTTTGATCTACTTGTATAATCTTATCTAAATGTTCAAGTCCTTTAATTGACTTGTACGGTAATACTTTTCTCTTTGAATAATAGTATTCGTTATAAAGTAGAGGAACTAAAGTATTATTAATTAGAGTCGATTTACCTGATCCAGACACTCCTGTAACACAAGTCAATACCCCTAATGGAATATTAAGATTAGCGTTATTTAAGTTATTTCCACTTGCTCCTTTTAGTTCAATAAACTGTTTAGACTTTCTTCTTTTTTCGGGAATTTCAATCTTGTTTTTACCCAATAAGAAATCAGATGTTATCCCTTTATCTACATCCGCAGGTAGTCCTGCATATACAATATGACCACCATTTGCTCCTGCTTTAGGACCTATATCTACCAGGTAATCAGATTCTTCAATTATCTCTTCATCGTGTTCTACAACTAGCACACTGTTACCAAGATCCCTTAATTCTTTAAGAGATTTAATTAACCTAGTATTATCTCTTTGATGCAAACCAATAGATGGTTCATCTAAAATGTAAAGTATCCCTACCAGTTTTGAACCAATCTGTGTCGCCAACCTTATTCTTTGAGCCTCTCCACCACTTAAGGTTTTCATTGGCCTATCCAAAGACAAATAATGTAACCCTACATCCAGTAAAAACTGAACTTTATTTAGAATTTCTTTTAAGATCTCATCCGCTACGAGCTTTCTGGAAACAGAAACACTTTCTTTAAATTCTAATAACCAATCTTGTAATTCAACTAAAGAGAAATTAGAGATCTCACTGATATCTTTATCCAATATTTTGAACTGCAAAGAAAGTTCCTTCAACCTTTTCCCTTTACATTTAGGACAAGCCTGAATTTCAAGAAGTTCATTTAATTCTTCTTTATTTTTCTCAACTATAACTTCTGATTGAATCTCTATTGCTCCTCTATACTCCGCTTCATCTCCTTCAAGAATTAAATTTAATTCCTCATTGGAAAAATCCTTTATCTTCTTTCTAGGATCTATATTCAAATCGATTAAGCCTTCAACTATCTCCTTTAAAAACCACGTTTTTTTGTTCGTTCCGATAAGATTCAAGCCTCCTTCAAGAATCGATAACGACTTGTTTTTAATGACATGATCGGAGTCAATCCTTTTTAATTCACCCAAGCCTTTACACTTTGGGCACGCACCATAAGGTGAGTTAAAAGAAAATAAATTTGGTTCTGGTTCAGGATAAGAAATCCCGGTTGTAGGACACATTAAATGTCTACTATAAAATTTCTCTTTTCCCTGTTGACTTAAAATAGAAACAGTTCCTTTTCCTTTTTTCAGTGCTTGATCCAAAGAAGATTTTAAACGTTTACTGTTTTCTTCTACTTTAATTCTATCTAAAATTAAATCTACATCGTGAATTTTGTATCGATCAAGCTTCATCCCTTTCTCAATCTCCACTATTTCGCCATCAACTCTAACTCTTAGAAAACCTTGTTTACCCAACCTTTCAAACAATTCTCTATAATGACCTTTTCTACCTTTAACTAGAGGAACAAGAATACTTACATTATCGCCATTAAAATCTGAAACAATTTTAGCGTTTATCTCATCGTCGGAAAGCTTAACCATAAGTTCTCCGGTGTTTATGGAATAAGCATTAGCAAGTCTAGCAAATAGTAACCTTAAGAAATCGTATAATTCCGTTGTAGTTCCAACTGTAGATCGCGGAGATTTACTAGTGGTCTTTTGTTCTATTGAAACAACAGGACTCAAACCTACAATACTTTCAACATCAGGTCTTTTCAGTCCTCCTAAAAACTGACGTGCATAAGCGCTAAAACTTTCAATATACCTTCTTTGACCTTCGGCATATAATGTATCAAAAGCAAGAGAAGACTTACCGCTCCCAGACAAACCAGTAAATACAACTAATTGATTACGTGGAATCTTTAGTGAAACATTCTTGAGGTTGTGCTCATTAGCACCAAGAATCTCAATAAATTCAGACATATGTGACTATTCTTTTATACTGTCGCTCGCACTTGGCAAAACACCGATTGGAGCAAATCCTTCAGAAGGAATCTTAAGTACATAAGATTTAGAATTCTTATTTCTAAGATATTTTTGTCTTAACCATGGGTTAAACAACTTCAAAATTTTATAATTAATCTTTCTATTTTGAGCAAAAACTGCAAAGTTTGTTATTGCAGAATCCACACTTATCTCTGTATAAGCATAAGGTTTGTATCTATCTTTTTTACGTACATGAAAGCCATACTTTAATGGATTATTTAAAATCTCTTTAGCTGCTAGAATTCTAAACACGTATCTAGCCGTTTCCTCATTAAGTAATAGGTCGTAATAATTTCTTGCAGCTTGACGAGACATAGCTTTGCTCAGTCCATTCATCCCCATATTATAAGACGCAGCAGCTAATGTCCATGAATTATACTTTTCGTAGGCATCTTTCAAATATTTACATGCAGCTTCTGTACTCTTCTCGACATGATAACGCTCATCCACTTCATCATTTACCTCAAGACCAAACTCTTTACCTGTAGACGGCATAAACTGCCAGAAACCTTTAGCTCCAACAGGTGAAACAGCGTTTGTTAATCCTGACTCAATTAAGCATAAATATTTAAAATCTTCAGGAACATTATTTTTTTTTAGAATCTTTTCGATAACAGGAAACCATCTTGTAGATCTTTTGATGTACAGTAAAGTTTGACTTTGATAATAGGTATTAACCAATAACTCTCTGTCAAATCTTTCCTTGATATCAATATTTTTTAAAGGAACGCTTTCTTTACAGAAATGGAATGTATCGGGAACATTTAAGGAGTATATATTATAATCTCTTTCAATTTTAGCCTGATAGTTCTCCTCGTCACCTTCGTTATCAATTGCGAATATGAATACATTGAAGCCAACGATAGCTAAAACAAAATAGATGATAATATTATTCAATCTAGCTTTCATTACTTAGTATTTTTTGTCTGCTTGTATTCGAACTTTCTTGAAATATAAAACAAGAAACTAAACAGACCAACACAGTATCCTGATATAGTAAGAATGTGAACATAACTCCACTCTTCAGCATACTTATAGATATAAATTACTATTCCTAAAGAAACTATTGAAAGGAATATAAACAGCAAAGCTACGTGTCTATCTGTAAACCCTAAGTACGTTAAATTATGTGTTGTATGATCTCTACCTCCAACCATTGGTGACTGTCCTCTTTTTAACCTATTTATCACTACAGTTGTAGTATCAATAATTGGAATAATAAAAATCAAAACAGCAGTTAACGCCTGTTTACTAAAAACCATTTCACTATTCCCATCTTTAAAGTTCCAGAAATACTTTATACCAGCAGCTGCAAGAAAAACACCTAGGAACTGACTCCCCGTATCTCCCATGTACATCTTAGACGGATTCCAGTTATAATATAAGAAACCTAACAATCCAGCAGAAACACCCAAAAGAATCATTAGGTATATAGACTCATAATCATTCTGAAGTAATATGATGAAAACAGCACTTGCAACGATACCCAAGGAAACGCTTGTTGTAATAGCATCCATATTATCAAGCATGTTGATCGAATTCATCATTCCGATAATCCAAAACAACGATAAAGCAATATTCAACCATTCATATTCGAACAAGTGAATAACGTTATTGGTTCCAACCAAAACAACCGCAGCTATTATCTGACCTGCAAGCTTTAAAAGAGGTTGAGTATTGTAAGCATCATCAGCTAAACCAATCAGGAATCCAATAGAAGAAGCAATCAAAACGCCTAATATTTCTTTATTCAATTCAATATCAAAGAACATTGAATAAACACTTATTGAAAACAGGAATAGAATATAAAACGAAATCCCTCCAAAGGCCGGTTTAGAAGTACTTCCCCATCTAACAATCGTATCATTTTCTTTATGATTTCTTATACCTAAAGTCCTTGCAAAACGCAAAAACAGACCATTAATCAATAAAGAAAACAAGCCACAAACAGCTATAAAAATTAAATAATAAACAAGTTTATCTGATATATCCACAACTAAAAAGGTGTTTTGAAGTCTACAAATGTACTATTTCTTTCGTCTTTACTTGAAATAATCGGTTCGCTTACTCCCCAGTCTATATTTAAAGTAGAGTCATTCCACATAATCCCTCCTTCACTATCAGGGTTGTACTCATTAGTACATTTATAATGAAATATTGTATTATCCTCAAAAGTAGCATATCCATGAGCAAATCCAGGAGGAACCCATAACGCTAAACCATTATCGGCAGTTAACTCAAAACTCTCCCATTGACCATATGTTTCTGATTCTTTTCTAACATCAACAACTACGTCCAAAACACTCCCTTGTATAACATGCACAAGTTTACCTTGATCGAAAGGAGGTTTTTGAAAGTGAAGGCCACGCAAAACATTTTTTTGAGAAGTTGCTATATTATCCTGACAAAAGCTATATTCAATGACATTTTGGGATTTCTTAAAAAGCTCCCAAAACAAACCTCTATCATCTCCGAACTTTCTATGTTCAAATAATCTTAATCCATTTAAAGGACTATCAATTTTAAGTTCTTTCATTATTTAAACAATTTCTTAACAGAAAATTTTTCCTTTTCGTTATCATCAGAATAATAACCATATCCATAACCGTAACCGTAACCATAACCGTAGCCATAACCATAAGATTTAGATCTACCCACAGCATTCAGAATAACACTTAAATTTTTAATCTCATTTTTCTCAACAAGCTTATTTAGATTATGAAGAAATACCTTTTTAGAAAACTCTGCTCTTAGTATATAAATTGGGTAATCTGCTTTTTGAATGATTGGAAGAGCATCCGATACAATACCTATAGGAGGATTATCAATTACAATAACATCATAATCCTCTTTTAACTCTTCAATAATCTCATCCATTTTCTTAGAGATTATTAATTCCGATGGGTTTGGTGGAATTGGTCCTGCTGTAATAAAGTGTAGGTTTTCAAGATTACTTTTCTTTATTGACTCCTTTATAGTTGATTTATTTATAAGAAGAGTACTCATACCTATACTGTTCTCTACATTGAAACCTATATGTGTTTTAGGTTTTCTCATATCCAAATCCAGAATAATAACCTTTTTACCTGAAAAAGCCATTATCCCACCAATATTAATAGCCACAAATGTTTTCCCTTCTCCTGAAACAGTAGATGTTACAGCCATTAGTTTTGGTCCATCTTGACTATTAATGAATTGTAGATTAGAGCGCACCGATCTAAACGCTTCGGTAATTAGTGATTTTGGATTTTTATCAACGATTAATTGACTTACAGGAACATTTTCTTTGTACTGTGGAATCATACCTAGTATACTAATTCCTTGAACATGTTTTTGAATATCACCTAGACTATTTACATTGTTTTCTAACAGATAACGAACAACCATTATTACAATTCCAATAAACAAACCTATAAACATAAACATTAGATAGTTCTGTGTTTCTTGAGGCTCTATTGGTAAACTAGTTGAAGATGCAACCGATATAATATCATTTGTTGGTACAAACCCAGCTTTTAGAATTTCATATTCCGTCTTCTTAGATAATAACCTTTCATAATAACTTTCATAAACAGAATACAGCCTTGTTACTCTTCTAATTTCATTAATTGAAACGTCACTTTTAGATTTTACATCAGTAATTACCTCAGTCGTCTCAGCTCCAAATGTATTTAGCTTATTCTCAAGCACCTCGATAGATCTATCAATTATTGTAAGTAATGCCTTTTCCGTTAGCTGAATACTAAAATCAATTTGTTGAATTTCCGGAGACTCCTCAGTATAAGTATATAGACTTACTTGTCTTTTCTTGAATTCACTTTGAAGTTCAGCAAATTTGATGCTCACTGGAGTATTATCAAGAAGAGGACTTAAGAAAACATGTTCAAAGTTTGAGTTTACAGAAACCATTTCTTTAAAACTCCTTAACTCTTCTAATTGAACTAAAGAAAGATCTTCTTCACTAATAGTCGATTGGTTTTGGATTAGAGTCTTTATTTGAGAGTTACTTGATAGCTTTGGACTTGAAGTATTCCCAAGAATTTCTTCAAAATAATTTAGTCTAACATTAATCATTTTTATTTGCTGCTCAATGTAATTAAGCATTTGATTTGCAGATTCAGATTTCTTCTTGACATCATACCTAATAAATTCGTTAGCTAGTGAGTTTGCCAGATCAGCACACTTTCTCGGGTCATTTCCAGTAAAACCAATTTCAATTGTCTTTGCTCCTGCATTAACAATTCTTACCGAAAGATTCTTATGATTACTACTTAGAATTTTAGCTTTATCGTTAATTTGAAAATAAAAACCATGAACTAACTGATCCTGCATTCTTCGTAAAATATCCTTAAATCCTTTTCTATTGATACTTATTTTAATTTCAATATCATCTAATGAATTCCATTTATTGAGTTCAATATCTTTACCGAATCCATTACTAAAGTCATCTTCAAAAGATATTAATGCTTTCTTAGGACTTACAAACAGAATGTAAATTGGCTTATTATAAAACTTACCGTTTTTCATTTGATATGACACGGTATAAGGTGATGATTTATAATTTTCAAAATCTAGAAACCTACCAACAGAATAATAATTAATATCTAATGGTAAAATTCCAATTGACTTTTCAAATAGAGAAATAGATTTAATAATCCCTAATTCTCCAGCAATTGGCTTATCATAAATGTTATCCAATCTATAAAGTTGATTAGCAGTCTCATCAACTCCAATTTTTATTACTGAACTTGACTGATATACTCTAGGAATATATCGGTTATAAACAAAGCCAATAGTAAAACCAGTAACAACTAGTAAAACTAAAATCACCAATGTTGACTTTACAACTTTTACAGCTGTATTTATATCAAACTCATCATTTAATAAGCTTATTTTCTTTTCTTCCATTAAGCCTGATTAATCAAATTAAAAACAAGTAGTATAGAACTTACTAATGAGAGTATACTTGCTATATCTCCAGTAATATTTGTCGCAAAGTTTATAACTGGATCAATATATATAATATCATTTGCTTGCATTATTAAATCTGAGCTAGGCAATGATTCAACTTTTGACAGATCGATTAAGTATACAACAGGATCTCTAAGATCTCCTCGGATTATTTTAATCCTTTTGGCATTTCCTACCCCTGTAATTCCTCCTGCCTGAGCTAAAACTTCAAATAAAGTGGTATTATCGTTAGGAAGATTAACCACTTGAGCATTACTTCCTGATGTAAACAAATAAACTCGCTTGTTAAGTATTTCAAGTATTACAAATGGATCTTTATAATACTGAGCCAATCTTTTTTCAATTAATAATTCTGCTTCTTTCAGTGAAATCCCTGATATCTTAAATTCTCCTAAAATAGGAATCTTAACATTACCATTAGATTGGACTCTATAAGGACGACTACCAGTGCTTCCTCCAGCTCCTCCGTCTCCTTCTAAACCGATTCTAATAGGTTTAAACCCATCGTTCGAATACATTCTCAAACTTAGAACATCATCCTTGGAAATTTGATACGTTTTATTAACAGTTGAATCAGGAAATCTAGCGTATTGATATCCTCTTGGGGTTTTAAGCATCCTACTCCTATTCAACGTGTTACATGAAGGCAAAACCAAAACAAGTGTTAAAACAAACAGAACAACTTTAATAATTCTCATCATATTAATTTAAATCTGATAAGTACATTTTCTCCACATCATTCACTAACCTCATATAATGGTAGCGTTCACCAACATTATCCCATCCTTTACTTGACATACTTTCTCTTAGTACTTTATTTTCAAGTAAAGTTAACAAATTATCAGCGAAAGCATGAGCATCTTCTCTTGGTGATAAGTACCCCGTTTCACCGTTTAAAATAACATTTTCAATACCGCCTACATTTGTACTAACTACAGGCTTATTACCTGCTTGTGCTTCTATTAAAGAAACCGGTGTCCCTTCATTATTACTAGTTAAGGCAACAATATCTACTCCTGCTACAACACGGTCCATATCTTCTATCCAGCTAGTAAAAACTAAATTCGCTTTTTCATTATTTATTTCAGGGGAACTATATGCAATACCAATTTCATTGCAATAAGACTCTAACTCCTCTCTTAACTCTCCATCACCAACAATAAAGTATTTAACCTTTCCATTAAACCTCTTATTATTTAAAGCCAAAGCATCTAAAAACAATCTATGATTTTTGATGGGAACTAACCTACCTACTATCCCAACGGCAATTACATCTGCAGCAAGCTTATACTCATCTCTGAATTTAGCCCTTTTCAAATCGACATCTTCTTGAAATTTACCTAAGTCAAATCCTAAGGGAACAACTGTAATTTTTTTTGGATCACAAATATTATGATCCTCTCCTAGCTCCTTTTTTTGAATATCACTAATCGCTACTATTCTTGTCGAACTTTTCGCTAGCCTTTTTTCTACATGTTTAAAAAAGGTTGTTTTAGCTTTTGAAAAATATGAGTGGAAAATATGTCCGTGAAAAGTATGATAAACATTCTTTACTCCCATTTTCCTAGCTGCCAAACGCCCAATAGTTCCCGCTTTTGAAGCATGGGTATGAACAATATCTGGCTGAAACTCTTCAATAATTTCACATAACTTCTTGTAGGCTGTATAATCATCTTTGAAGTCAATTTCTCGCTTCATTTCAGGAATAATAACAGGATCAAGACCTAACGATTCAGTTATATGTAAGGAAGAGCCTTCTGTTCCATCCTTCTCTCCTCCAACTAATAGAGTTTCAAATTTGTCCGGATCTAAATACTTACTTAAATATGCAGCATTAAATGTTGGTCCACCTAAGTTAAATCGATTTATTATTCTTAATACCTTAATCTTAGCCATTTCTTAAATATTTCTTCCACCAAATTTGAAAAACAAGAATAGCCCATACTCTGGACGCTGTATCTCCAGGGTTAGAACTTCTTAATTTTTCAACTATTCTTCGAATTTCTGAATAATTAAAAACTCCCTGACTTAAAATGAATTCTTTATTTAACAATAAGTCATTAATAAGTGTACTTAAAGGTCCTTTAAACCACTTTAGTAAAGGCACTTCAAATCCATGTTTTGGTCGATGATATAATTCCTCAGGTAAAAATGATCTATAGGTATCTTGAAGAATCTTTTTACGCGACCCCTTATCGATTTTATATTCTGCTGGTAATGTATTCACAAAGTCAACCAATTCATGATCTAGAAATGGCACTCTAACTTCCAGACTGTTATTCATACTCATCAAGTCTACCTTAGTAAGCATATCTCCTGGTAAAACCAATTCTAGATCGGACCATAAGTAATCATTAAAATCACCGGTCTTCCCTATTTTGGAAACAATATCCTTTTTAAGATTTTTGTTATTAAAACCAACATTTAGAAGCTTCTCCACTTCCTGATCTGAAGTTAACCCAATCCAAGCCCAGTATCTTTCCTTTTGAGTCATGCTTAAGCCCTGTGAAAACTTATCCAACTTTCTAAATAAATCCCCTAATTTGGAATTTCTAGACTGAGGTAAATACTTCCAAATATTTGGAGTCATTTTCAAAGCTTTGTTCAGAGGCATATTCTGACGTATCGTATACTCAGCATGATGCTTATTATAACCACTGAATAACTCATCAGCTCCATCTCCAGATAATGAAACAGTAACATGCGATTTGGTTCTTTCAGCTAGCACATTAACTGCCAGTGCTGAAGAATCAGCAAATGGTTCATCAATATATTTCTCAAATGAATCTAGGGAATGTAAAAAATCATCATTTTTCAATTTAAAAACATGATGATTCGTTTTAAACTTCTTAGCTACCAACTCAGCATATGATGTCTCATCAAATAACGGTTCATCTGCAAAACCAATTGAAAATGTATTTAAGTCTGGTTTTACCTCACTAGCAATACCAGAAATAACAGAACTATCAATTCCTCCAGACAAAAAACACCCCAAAGGAACGTCTGAAACTAATCTTTTCTCTACAGACTCTCTTAGCTTGCTATCTAATACTTTCTTGGCTTCATCATAATCTAGTTTTGAATAGTTATCTGGATCAATTTCAATGCTATAATAATTTTCAATTCGAGACTCTCCTTCTTCATTCAAAGTAATAAACTGACCAGGAAGAAGCTTTTTTACATTCTCTAAAATCGACATATCTCTAGGGATATAATTCAATTTAAAGTAAGCTCCTAAGCTATTATAATCCAACTTTTTAACAATATCAAAAGCTAAGATTGCTTTTAACTCTGATGCCCAAATAACTTTATTGTCATCAGTATAAACATGTAATGGTTTTATACCATACCTATCTCTTGCTATAAATAACTCCTTAGATTTTTTATTGTAAACACAAAATGCAAAGAAACCGTTTAACTTTTCCAAACAATCTTTACCCCATGCTATAAACGCATATAACAAAACCTCCGTATCTGATGAAGTTTTAAAAACGTAACCTTGAGACTCAAGAACGCCTTTAATCTCTTGGTAATTATAGATCTCTCCATTAAAGGTGATTATATAGTCACCTGAAACATCGGTAAACGGTTGATGAGCAGATTCCGAAGTATCAATTATTGAAAGTCTTGCGTGACCTAAAGCAACATCATCAATTTCTTCGAAACTTTGATTATCCGGACCTCTTCGACTTAACTCTTTAACCGCTTTAGGTATAAATGAAAAGGATTTCTTTCCATCATTCGTAAGCGCCTTAATTCCAACAATTCCACACATAAATGACTACATAAAAAAACAGTAAAGCGCTTGGCACTTTACTGTTTTTAAAACTACAAAAATATCTTGTGAATCTTATAAGTGAATTACTTCATCATAAGCCGCAGCAGTAGCTTCCATAATCGCTTCACTCATCGTTGGATGAGGATGAACTGCTTTTAACATTTCATGTCCTGTTGTTTCTAATTTTCTAGCAACAACAATCTCAGCGATCATCTCAGTAACATTTGCTCCAATCATGTGAGCACCAAGTAATTCTCCATACTTAGCATCATATATCACTTTAATAAATCCATCTTTAGCACCGGCAGCAGTAGCTTTACCTGATGCACTAAAAGGAAATTTACCAACCTTTAATTCGAATCCAGCTTCTTTAGCTGCTTTCTCAGTATATCCTACCGATGCAACTTCTGGTGCACAGTAAGTACATCCTGGGATGTTGTTATAATCCATTTTCTCTGGATTAAGACCAGCAATCTTCTCTACACAAATAATTCCTTCAGCTGACGCAACATGTGCTAATGCTGGACCAGGAATTACATCTCCAATTGCAAATACATTAGGAATGTTAGTTTGGTAATAATCATCAACAATGATTCTTCCTCTATCTGCAATTACACCAACGTTTTCTAACCCTATATTTTCAATATTCGCTTCAATTCCAACAGCAGAAAGAACAACATCACATTCAATTGTTTCTTCTCCTTTCTTCGTTTTAACTAAAACTTTACAACCTTCACCTGAAGTATCAACAGATTCTACTGAAGAATCAGTTTTAACTTTAATTCCTGATTTCTTGAAAGACTTAGCTAATTGCTTAGATACATCTTCATCTTCAACAGGAACAATTGTTGGCATATATTCCACAATAGTTACTTCAGTCCCTATTGAGTTATAGAAATAAGCAAATTCAACTCCAATAGCACCAGAACCAACAATTACCATTGATTTTGGTTGAGATTTTAAAGTCATTGCTTCTCTATATCCAATTACCTTCTCACCATCTTGTTGTACGTTAGGTAAGCTTCTTGATCTAGCTCCTGTTGCTATAATAACATTGTCAGCACTTACAGTTGAAACTTCACCAGATTCAGCTGTTACTTCAACAGACTTATCTGCATTTAATCTCCCAAAACCGTTGATAACATCAATCTTGTTTTTCTTCATCAAGAACTGAATCCCTTTACTCATAGTATCAGCTACACCTCTTGATCTATTAATCATTCCGTTGAAATCAGCAGAAGCACTTTCTACTTTAATTCCATAATCCTCAGCATGATTAATGTATTCAAATACGTTAGCACTCTTCAATAATGCCTTGGTTGGAATACATCCCCAGTTCAAACAAACTCCTCCTAATTCAGACTTCTCTACAATAGCAGTTTTCAATCCTAATTGAGATGCTCTAATGGCTGTTACATAACCTCCAGGTCCACTTCCAATAACTAATAAATCGTATTTCATTTTGAATATTTTTTTCGTCTTTATTACACACAAATATACTAGAAAAAGGCATTTAAATTGCACTCTATAATTGGGTATATTTACCTCCATATTATGAAATACATCATCAAGCATAAAAAGGAAAACGGAAGGTTCATAGAAATTGAATGTTCTTTTGATTCAAATCAAACCAACACCTTTATTGACCTACCTCGATGGAGACCAGGTAGATACGAATTAAGCGATTTTGTTCAACAAGTTCGTGATATCGAATTCTTAGACAATTCAGGAGAAGCATTAAACTTTTCAAAGACTGATATTTCTACTTGGGAAGTATTCAACAACAAAAAAAGCTTTACGGCAAAATATCGCTTTTATTGCAAAGAACTAAATGCTGGATCTAGCTGGATTGGAGACGATGTACTTTACGTTAACCCTGTCAATTGCTTGATGTATTGTGAAGATTTTATCAAGGAAGAATGTGAAATTAAATTGGAAGCTCCTAAAAACTGGCAATTTGCTGGAGGTGCTGATTACAAGGATGGTCTCTTTTCGCTTAAAAACTATCAAGAACTAGCAGATACTCCTTTTATACTAAGTCCTTCTCTAAAACATACTGCTTTCACTGTTTCTGATGTGAAATTTCATGTTTGGTTTTATGGTGAATGTCGTCCTGATTTTGACAAAATTGAAAAGGACATCATTGCTTATACAAAAGAGCAACTTAAGGTAATGGGAGATTTCCCAGTAAAGGAATACCATTATTTAAACCTAATCACCAATTACAAACACTACCATGGTGTTGAGCATCAAAACTCAACTGTAATTACATTAGGACCTGGTTATAACTTAATGAACAAATCATACAGTGACTTAATGGGAGTCAGTTCTCATGAATTGTTTCATACATGGAATGTAAAGAATATACGTCCTATTGAAATGACTCCGTATGACTTTCAGCAACCTAACTTCAATCGCTTAGGTTATGTAACTGAAGGATTAACCACTTATTACGGAGACTTATTCCTTAAACGATCTAACTTCTTTGACACTAAGGATTTCTTTAAAGAACTTGAAACTAGATTTAGAGCTCATTTCGAGAATGATGGCAGATTCAATAAATCAGTAAGTGATGCGTCTTTTGATACTTGGATTGATGGATATGTAAAAGGTATCCCTCACATGAAAACAAATATCTACACTGAAGGTATGTTATGTGCCTTGATGTGTGATTTATCCATAAGACTTCACTCTAATCACCAAAACAGTTTAGATACTGTGATTAAAAACCTTTACGAAGAATTCGGTAAAAAGAACAAAGGTTATTCGGAAGAAGATTACTTGAATACTTTAAGAAAGTATGGAAATGATCAGACAGAAATGATTATTCAAAACTTCCTTTACGACACTCAAGATTATGAAGCTACTCTTAAAGACTTACTATCTTCTTTTGGAATCGACTTATATCAAGACATTCATAAAAGCGCGTCTACTTCAATTTTGGGTATTCACCTAAGAGCTGACAAACAAACTGTTGATAGAGTGTCTGTTGATTCATCTGCATTCAAACTGAACTTAGTTGAGGGATGTAAAATATTATCTATTAACAACATAACAGTAAATGCAAATTTTGATGAATGGTTGAACTATTTCAAAAAAGATGAATTCGTAAAATTGACATTCTCATTTGAAGATCAAATTACCAGTATTCAACTTCCTATGAATGAAAGCCACTTCCCTATCAGAAAGCTTCGACTTAAGAATGACATTAGTTCTGATGAGCAAACTGCTTTTGCTAATTGGTTGAATAGTAAAGCTTAACACTTCAATCTAAAATTTACTCACTTAAGGTTCAAATTTTCATTTCAACATAAGTAATCAAGTAAATTAAAGTATGAACATTAAGAAATGTGGTTTTTGTGGAAATTGGTCTGGAGCTGCAGGAAGCTTAGATGATTGCTGTGAGGTGTGCAATGAAATCTTAGATTACAAAAGCCACTATCGCTTGAGTCAAAGAGTTGAGAAAAGCGAAGAGAAAGCCGTTCTATTTTATCACATTCAAGAGAATGATTCTCTTTTTACAAAGATCATTAGACGTATCGCCGGTTCAATTTATTTTGCAGTAATGGGTATCGTATCTTTTATCGTATGGCTAGTAGCAATGTTACCGGGTTAATTAAGCCTCCAATTTACATTATTGTCTCAATTGTGCTGTTTAGTCTAAACAAGCTTGCTGAAATAATGGAATACCCATTGCATGATTTCATCACTTCCTATTTAGATGACCTCTTATTCATGCCGGTTTGCTTGTGGATTACTCAAACTACGATTCGATTGATTAAACACCCTTTCTTTCAATTCTCGTTACTCCAATCTATTATTGTTTTGATATACATCTCTATACTGTTTGAATACTTGATCCCTAAATGGAAACCATATTTTATTTCTGATCCTTTAGATATTCTGATGTATACGTTTGGTATGTTAATATTCCTTCTACTTAATCGCAAACAGACTCCTTCTCAAGAGAATAATTGTTAACTCCTGAAGCGATATACTCGGCTTTTAACTTCATTCCTTGCTCAGTACAATGAGCTACATCCCTTAACAAGTCGTCTCTATCACCCCAAGAAAGATCCACATCAATAAGTTGAACGTAATCTAATTCTTGATAAAGCTCTCTTATTATCTGATTGCATTGATTGATATGAATTCCTGAGTTATCTCGTTCAATTTTCGACCTGGAAAAAGGCATTGTGGTTAAATAGACCTTTATATTATTTGCTGATGCTAATTGACAGATACTTAGTAGATTCTTTTTATAAGGAATCAATTCTTCTGTTTTACTCCAATCCCTATCGTTTACCTGTCTTTTCAAAGTAGCTTCACCTAAGTACGAAAACTCGTGTTGTTCTAGCAGATTGTATTTTAAATATCGATAAATTACAGAATAACGAACCAATAATCTATCCCATCGAAAAGGACTTTCATATACCTGATATGCATGCCCATAGTCGGTTTGAAACGAATCTAATCCTCTAACTGTACCATCATTCCATGAATGATGAATAACAATCGCATCCAAATCAAAGTGCAACAAATTCAAAGAAAAGTTCATTAAAGAATGAGCTGTTGTATACCCTGGTAAACCCGCATTAATAACTTCAAATGTATCAGAATCAACTGAATTTAAGGCAGACTCTAAGAATCTTGGATATCCATTAGCAGTAGTAGACCCTCCTATGCACGCAATTCTTTTAACTCCTTCTTGCTTTACTCTGTTTACATCCTTTCCTGGAAAGCCTTCATTATTAAAAGGAAGAATCTTTCCGTCCATTTGATTGACATTCTCCTTCCCTTTATATTGAAGAAATGGATGCCCTTGAAAAGACTCATTTTCTTTATACGATCGATAATTATGCTTTTCAAAGAAAACAATCGCATCTGGGTTGAAAACATGAACAATCCACCTGGCACTCAGTTCCAATCCTAAAATCAAAACTAGCAGTATGGCAATAGAAAGAAGTTTGTCATTAAAGGCCCTCAATCGAAGCAAAATTCCAAAAACCAATAAAAGCAAAGCAAAAACAGATAGAAGTAAACCTTCATTTTGAATTAGTTCAGCCATTGAATAGTGCTTAAACAAGAAAGGCGAGAATAGCAATGCAAACAGTATAAATACTATTGATAATTTTCTGGAAAGCTTTTCTTGAAACGAACTATTCATGACTCATTAAATTCGTCATCAACAACTTAATATCAACATCGTTTGTAAGTCCTTTCGAAAACATTATAGAAGAAGCATTAAATATATAATTCCCATTTGGATAATCTTTGATGACCATATACGCTGGACCAGATTGATTACAACCTATAGCAAGTGTTTTAAAACCTTTAGAATAGGCACTTATTTTATCCGTTTCAAATCCTGATGCTCCATACATACCAATAGTATCAGATTCAATTCCTTTAAAAGCCCAGTGACCTTGGTTTACTATTCTATATGGAGCTACTTTCAAATAAGTCTCTTCCGTATAAAAAGTTCCTATTAACTCAGACACTTCTCCTCTATCATACTCTGGAGACTTTACAACCTTTAATCCATCACGGTAGTGTTCTACCTCTCGGTACATGTTATTACCACTTGCAAAAACAATGTTTACACCTTTCTCAATTAACTCATTTAACCTGCCTCTCATTTCTTGCGACCAGTATTCTGAATGGGTGTTGAAAATTACCGTTTTAACTGAATCTAATCCTTTTGCCCTTTCGAAGTCATAATCAGAAATCACTGAATAATCGTAATCTTCAGATTCTAAAAAATGGACTAAGTTCCACTCTCCTTTATGCAAATGTGATCCAATATCAATCCTTTCAAAATGTTCAATACCGGTAAAATCGTTTAGCTCTTCTTTTCCATACTTGACTCCTTTCAACTCTTTTTCTATAAAAGACAATGGTCTGTTTTGAGGTAAATAGTCAACAGGTTTAGTTTTAGGAAACCAACTGTAACAAGTCTTTAGAAGCCTTGAGTCATTTGAATTTGAATAGAAACTCTTTCCTCCGTATGAATTATAAGCTTGCCAAGTATTTGTACTAGCCACCACTACTACTTCACTTTTCCTTTCTCCTGTTGAAACAAATGGAATATAGCTTGTATCTATACTGTTCCAGGCCATTAAATAGTAATAAGCAGATGCTAATTGATTTTTAATTTTATATGAAGACTCCCAATCATATCCTGAAACTGGAGAAAAAATTGGATTTTGCTTAACGCCAGCTACACTTACAGGATCTCCTACTTTAATAAGAGTATCAGACATTCTATATAACTGCACATGAAATTCTTCCTCAGAATGAATCATAAAATGAATATCCTCATCACTTGAATAACTGAACTTCTCTGTATAACCTTCAATGGCTTTTAAGTCCATATCGAATGAATCATAAACTGAACTTCTTTCCAAATACAATCTGATAAGGAAGATCATCGAGAAGATGAACAACAGCGCTATGACCTTTATGACACCTTTCATTGGTAGACTTTATTTAGAACAATAATAGCAAAATGCTAAATACGAATGTAGATAAACTCACCGCTTTTAGCTCCTTATTTAATTCCTTCTCATCTTTACAGAGCCAAACTCTTCTTAAATGACTAATCAAAGGAATAGCTACAATTAAAGCTACTGGATACAAACTTGCACTTACAAACAACAAGTAATAAACAGCACTTAGTAAACCTCCTAGAATTAAGAAGCTTTGGTAAAATTTAGCTTTTTGGAATCCCATTAACACAACAACGGTATTCTTATTTTGAGCTTTATCGTTAACATGATCTCTCATATTATTCATATTTAAAACTCCAACAGACCAAAAACCAATGGTTATAGCAATAAAGCAATTAGACCACTCAACAGTTTGACTTTGAATGTAATTAGCTCCTAGCACTCCTACTAAACCGAAAAACAAAAAGACAAACACATCACCCAAAGCGTGATACGCTAGAGCAAATTTCCCAACTGTATACTTAATTGCCGCAGCAATCCCTACTACTCCTAAAACAAAGAGAATCAAAAAGGACTGATTGAACTTCCAATCAAAGGAAGTACCGAGTAATGTAATACCAGAAAGCAATGCCAAAACTGAACAAAGTATTATTGCTTTCTTCATGGCTGATTCGCTTATCTCTCCACTTTGCAAAGCTCTTGCAGGACCAATTCTATCTTCGTTGTCAGTCCCTTTAACAAAGTCCCCATAGTCATTTGCTAGATTCGATAAAACTTGCAGGAACAAAGTAGTAGTAATTGCCAGAGAAAAAACAATCCATGATATTTCAGAAAGATCTGACAAAGCAGATCCAGCCACAATACAAGATAAGGCTAGTGGTAATGTTCTTAATCGAAAAGCTTTAATCCACTTCTTCATAAATAGATTTAAACAAAAAAGAAGGCTTTCGCCTTCTTTTCTTTATGCTAAAGCCGAATCGGCTTGTGTTATCATTTGTTTTTGATATTCTCCTAAAGCATTTCGCAACACTTCAACAGCTTTTCTTAAGTCCGCTTCGTTTAAAACATAAGCTAATCTAACTTCTTTCTTTCCAAGTCCTGGAGTAGAATAGAAACCTGTAGCCGGTGCCATCATTACCGTTTGACCTTCATATGAATAAGACTCTAAGATCCACTGACAAAACTTATCTGAATCATCAATTGGTAATTGAGCCATTGCATAAAAGGCTCCGTTTGGCTTTGGACAAGTAACACCTTCAATACTATTTAGACCTTCTACCAAAATATCTCTTCTTTTAACATACTCTGCAGAAACCTCATCAAAATATGATTTAGGTGTCTCTAAAGCAGCTTCACTAGCAATTTGTCCAAACGTTGGAGGACTCAATCTTGCCTGAGCAAACTTTAAGGCTACATCGTACAACTCTTTGTTCTTAGTTACAAAAGCACCAATTCTTGCACCACACATAGAGTATCTCTTAGAAACAGAGTCAATAATCACTACGTTATTATCTACTCCTTCTAAGTTCATTACCGAGAAAGGCTTTGCATCATAGCAAAACTCTCTGTAAACCTCATCTGCAATTAAATATAAATCGTGATCTACTATAATCTTCTTTAACTCCTTAATTTCCTCTTCAGAATACAAATATCCAGTTGGGTTACCAGGATTACAAATGATAATTGCCTTTGTTTTATCCGTTACCTTTTTCTCTATTTCAGAAATTGGAGGTAAAGCATAATTATTATCAATAGTAGCAGTAACAGGAACAACTGTTACCCCAGCTGCGATAGCCATACCATTATAGTTAGCATAAAACGGTTCTGGAATAATCACCTCATCACCAGGATTAAAACATGACATCATTGCCATATATAATGCTTCAGAACCTCCTGTAGTAACAAGTATCTGTTCTTTATTTACATTAACATTATACTCAGAATAATACTTAGACAACCCTTCTCTATACGATTCAAATCCAGCAGAATGAGAATACTCAATCACTTTTAAATCCATTGCGTTCATCTTATCAAACACCACTTGTGGAGTTTCAATATCCGGTTGACCGATATTCAAATGATAAACTTTTGTTCCTTCTTTCTTTGCTTTATCTGCAAATGGAACCAATTTTCTAATTGGCGACGAAGGCATGTTTCCTGATCTAGTAGAAATCTTTGGCATAATCTATTTTTTTTTAACAAAAAAAATCCCGGCTAAAAAGCCGGGACAAATTTACTTAATATTTTCAAATTGTTTTACTCAACTGGAGCACCTTCTTGTGAAGATTTAGACGGGAAACCATCATTTGCCGTTGAAGCATTGATTTTACCCTTTATTTTCAAGTAAACAACTCCGTTTGAAGCATTCGACTTAACTGTAACAGTTTTACTGATAGGTCCAACTCTCTTCGTATCGTATTTTACCTGAATTTCTTTAGTTTCTCCTGGCATTACTGGCTCTTTAGGACAACTTGGAACCGTACATCCACAAGATCCTTTACAATCAGTAATGATTAATGGAGATTTACCAATGTTTGAGAATTTGAAATATCTCACACCATTCTCTCCTTGATTAATTGTTCCGTAATCCAAAGTAGTTTCATCAAAATGAATAATTGGAGCGTTAGGATCAATTGTTTTCTCTTCGGTTGGTGCTTGTGCATTTAATCCTCCAACAAATAACATTACTAGGCTAACTAAACTTAATATCTTTCTCATAGTTTTTTAATTAAATAGTTTTTCAAATCTCGTGCCAAAATTCAGCTTTAACAAATTTAATAATTTATAGATTCTATCAAAGTTTCAGCCAATATTTTAACAGTTAAAAAACACGAAGTAAAGATAGGTCTATTCCCCAGTCTTTTCTAAATTTACTGGCTTATTAAAATTTCAAGAAATGGAGATTGCTAAGACGTATGATTCTTCACTAGTTGAGGGAAAGTGGTATGATTACTGGATGAAAAACGAATTTTTTAAGTCTACACCAGACGAAAGAGAACCGTATACTATAGTCATTCCTCCACCAAACGTCACTGGAATACTTCATTTAGGTCATACTTTAAATACTACTGTTCAAGATATTTTAATCAGAAGAGCTAGAATGCAAGGTAAAAATGCTTGTTGGGTTCCTGGAACTGATCACGCTGCTATTGCTACTGAAAACAAAGTTATTGAGATGCTTGAAGAAAAAGGCATCAAAAAAGCGGAGTTATCTAGAGAAGACTTTTTATCTCATGCTTGGGAATGGAAAGAAAAGTATGGTGGAATTATTTTAAACCAATTTCAAAAGATTGGTGCTTCTTGTGATTGGGATCGAACAAACTTTACCATGAACGAAGATTATTACAATCAAGTGGTTAAGGTATTTGTTGATCTATACAAGCAAGGGAAGATTTACAAAGGAGTAAGAATGGTTAACTGGGATCCGAAAAGACAAACAGCTCTTTCGGATGAAGAAGTTTTCTATAAAGAGGTAAACTCTAAACTATATTATTGTGCTTATAAAATTGAAGGTTCTGATGAAACAATCACCATTGCTACAACAAGACCTGAAACCATTTTAGGAGATACAGCAATTTGTGTTCATCCAGAAGATGATCGATTCAAGCATTTAGCAGGTAAAAGAGCTATTGTTCCAATGATTGGAAGATCAATTCCTATTATTCAAGATGAATATGTGGACATGGAATTTGGTACAGGTGCTCTTAAGATCACTCCTGCTCATGATATCAACGATTACAATTTAGGTATCAAGCATAATCTAGAAACAATTGAAATTCTTGACGATGCTGGTCACTTAAATGAAAATGCTGGAATCTTTATTGGTGAAGATCGTTTCAAAGCTAGAAAGCTTGTAGCTGCTAGATTGGAAGAAGATGGTCAATTGATCAAAATTGATGAGATTCAAAACAAAGTATCTTGTTCAGAAAGATCTAAAGCGGTTATCGAACCTAAGTTATCTATGCAGTGGTTCTGCAAAATGGATGACATGGCTGATCCTGCTTTGAAAAAGGTTTTAGAAGAAGAAATCAGATTTGTACCAAAAAATCAAGAGAACACCTATAAGCACTGGATGTCTAACATTAAAGACTGGTGTATTTCTCGTCAGTTATGGTGGGGACACAGAATACCGGCTTTCTATTATGGAAATGGTGTTAATGATGTTGTTGTTGCAGAAACAATTGAAGAAGCGTTAAGCTTAGCAATTGAAAAATCTGGAAACAAAGATTTAAAAGCAGAAGATTTAAGACAAGATGAAGATGTAATGGATACATGGTTCTCTTCATGGATATGGCCACAAGGTGTATTCAATGGAATTGCTGATCCAGAGAATGAAGAGTTTAACTACTACTTCCCTACTAATGTTCTTGTAACAGGTCAAGATATCATCTTTTTCTGGGTAGCTAGAATGATTATGTCTGGTATCGGGTTCAATGATTCGATCCCTTTTAAAGATGTTTACTTCACTGGTATGGTTAGAGATACTAAGGGAAGAAAAATGAGTAAGTCTTTAGGAAACTCTCCTGATTTATTTAAACTAATTGAAAAATATAGTGCTGATGGTGTAAGAGCTGGTGTACTATACTCTTCTCCTGCTGGAAACGATTTATTGTTTGATGAAAAACAATGTGAGCAAGGAAGAAATTTCACTAGTAAAATATGGAATGCTTTAAGACTAGTTAAAGGTTGGGAGATTCAAGAAGGAAACAATGATGACGGTGCTGCAAAAGCTATTGAACTTTTCAATGCTAAACTGAACCAAGCGATCGTTGAATTAAATGACGGATTAGATAAGTATAGAATCTCTGATTCTTTTATGACGCTTTATAAATTGATTTGGGATGAATTCTGCGGATTCTATTTAGAGTCAGTTAAACCAGATTTCGGAGCTAAAATCAACAGAGAGACCTATAACGCTACCATTGAGCTATTTGAGTCGGTAATGAAATTACTTCACCCTTATATGCCTTTTGTAACAGAAGAAGTTTACCAGTTGCTTGATGAAAGAGCTGAAGGTGACAGTATCGTTATCAGTGAATGGCCAACGGCAAAAGATGTTGACACTACATTAATAAACCTTGGAAACGATATTCAAGATGTTGTAACCAATGTTAGAAACGTTAGAAACGAAGCAGGATTAGGTCCTAAAGAAGCTATGGATTTAAAAATCCAAGATGCTTGCTTTGATAAGTACAATTCTTATGCTGAGTTAATCACTAAGCTTGCTAGTCTATCTTCTATCGAGTCAGTGCCGAGTCAGGTTGAAAGTTCAAAGCAATTTTTGGTTGGTACGGATGAATTCTATGTACCAGTTGAAATCGACGTTAACAAGGAGATTGAAAAACTAGAGAAAGAATTAGAAAGAAATAAAGGCTTCTTGATTGGTGTAAGTAAAAAACTTTCAAACGAAAGATTTGTAAACAACGCTCCAGAACAAGTAGTTGCTATTGAAAAGAAAAAACAAGCTGATGCTGAAGATAAAATCAAGGCTATCGAAAAAAGCTTAGTAGAATTAAAAAACATATAAATACTTAGTGATTATTAATCGCTAAACATTTGAACTTATTATGCATTTATCATCCACCATCAAAAACTTATCTGAGTCGCAAACTATTGCGATGTCTAGAAAAAGTAGAGAATTACAAGCTCAAGGTTTTGACATTATCAACCTAAGCTTAGGTGAACCAGATTTCAATGTGCCAGACGTTGTTAAACAAGCTGCAATAAGTGCTGTAGAGAATGATTTCTCTAAGTATATGCCTGTTCCTGGATACAAGCATCTTCAAGAAGCTATCGTTAAGAAGCTTAAAAGAGATAATAATTTAGATTACAAAACAGAGAACATTATTGTTTCTACCGGTGCCAAGCAGTCTTTGGCAAATGTTATCATGGCTATTGCTGATGATAATGAAGAAGTTCTACTTCCTGCTCCATACTGGGTTAGTTACTATGAATTAATCAAATTGGCTAGAGCTACTCCTGTTGTAATCCCTACTTCAATTGAAGCAGATTTTAAAATTACCCCTGAACAGTTTGAAGCTAATATCAATGAAAAGACAAGATTAATGATCTTCTCTTCTCCTTGTAACCCTTCTGGTTCTGTATACACTCATGATGAGTTAGCTGAATTAGCTAAGGTTATTGAGAGACATCCTGATTTATATGTGATTTGTGATGAAATTTACGAATACATTAACTTCACCGGAAAGCAAGCTAGTTTAGCTTCTTTTGATTCCATCAAGGACAGAGTTATTACGGTGAATGGTGTTTCTAAGGGATTCGCTATGACTGGTTATAGAATTGGTTTCTTGGTAGCAGACAAGTGGATTACTGATGCATGTACTAAAATGCAAGGTCAAATAACTTCTGGTTCTTCAAGTATTGCACAGATGGCTGCTGCAAAAGCTTTTGAAGAAGGTCCTGGAATTGTTAAGCACATGTATGAAGCTTTCGAAAGAAGAAGAGAATTAATGTTTGATGGACTTTCTTCTATTCCTGGTATCAAAACGAACAAACCTCAAGGGGCATTCTATTTCTTTCCTGATATTACTGCACTATATGGTACAAAAGTAGGTGATAGAGAAATTAATAACGCTAACGACTTCTGTTTATACTTATTAGAAGAAGCTAACATTGCTACTGTTCCTGGTGAGGCTTTTGGTTCTCCAGATAACTTTAGAGTTTCTTATGCCACTTCAGATCACTTATTAACTGAAGCAATTAAGAGAATTAAGGAAGCTGTTGAAAAATTAAGCTAGTATGAGAAAGGAAATCATTAATCGTTTTTTCGAGAACATTGAAAAATTGCATTGCTTAGTCATTGGCGATTTAATGATTGATGCATATAGACTTGGAAAAGTTAACCGCATCTCTCCTGAAGCTCCTGTTCCAGTTATAGAAATTGAATCTAAAGAAGATCGTTTAGGTGGAGCAGCAAATGTTGCTTTCAACTTAAAGCACTTAGGTGCTAAAACAACCCTAATCGGTACAGTAGGTAAAGATGAGCAAGGAAAACTTTTAAAATCTTTACTGACAGATAATCAAATGTCTACCAACGGAATTCTAGAAGTTGATTCTAAAAGAACCACTGTAAAGACAAGAGTTATTGCTCAAAACCAGCATCTATTAAGAATGGATGAAGAAGATTGTTCTGAACTTTCTATGGAAGAACAAGACAATCTTTACGAGTTACTGGAACAAATTTGTACGAATGAAAAAGTAGATGTAATCATCTTTGAAGATTACAACAAAGGCTTACTTAATGCTGAGTTTATTCAAAAAGCGATTGCATTAGCTAAGCAACTTAATATTCCTACAACAGTAGATCCTAAAAAGGCAAACTTCACTGATTTCAATGGAGCTACCCTTTTCAAACCAAATAAGAAAGAAATCATCGAAGGACTAAAACTAGATGATGAGATATCATTGAACCACTTAAAAAATCTAACAGTAGACTTTGCTAACGATAGTAATTTCGACCTGGTTTTATTGACATTAAGTGAAGATGGTGTTATGATTTCTGATAAGACAGACACTTTTACGGATAGAGCTCATAAAAGAGATATAACAGATGTTTCTGGTGCTGGAGATACAGTGATAGCTGTTGCTAGTCTTGCTTTAGCATTAAAACTTGATAAAGACCTAATTGCTACACTTGCTAACTTAGCCGGAGGTTTGGTTTGTGAAAAAGTAGGTGTTGTTCCTATCGATAAAGATTTATTACATCAAGAAGCAATTCGCTTGTTAATTGGCTAAGATGGGATTCGAATCATTTAGAGAACGTTTTAATTTACTTATTTACGAAAACAAGTCTTTCACTTTGAAAGCCTTAAAGTTTGTAAGCGTATTCTTCTCTCTAGGGATGTTAGGGTCTATGGTGTATTACTATGGATTCCCAATAGATGACCAAGACAAGCTATTAATCATCCAATGGATGAAAGCCAGTTTTGTATTCTATGTAGCTTCTTACTTAATTAGAATCATTTATTCTTTTGAGGTAAAAGCTTTTCTTAAAAAGAACTGGCTTGAAGGAGTCCTCTTTTCCATATTGATAATCAATGCAACTGGAGAGTTTCTCTTCAACTACCCTATTGCGATTAATTTATTCACCTCCTTAGGTATTCTAAACTTTGATGACTATTACAATGTGTTCATTCAATTATATCTTTTAATTGTTGTTGGGTTAGACCTTTTCTCTGCTACTGGTAAGTTCCAAAGAATAAAAATGAATCCTGCCATTATTTTCATTGGAATTTTCATTGGACTTATACTGCTTGGAGCAGGTGCTTTATGTCTACCAGAAATGACTACAGCAAGCGGAAGTATGCGATTCTTAGATGCTTTATTTACATCTACCAGTGCAACATGTGTAACAGGCCTGATCGTTGAAGACACAGCAACCTTTTTCACGTTTAAAGGACATATCGTTCTACTTGCTCTAATAAAGATTGGAGGAATGAACATACTTGCTTTTGGGATGTTCTTTACGCTAGTTTCCAAATTCGGAATATCACTGAAACAACACGATGTTATTGAAGATTTCATCAACAACAACTCCATAAACAATTCAAAAAACTTACTGACAAAGATTCTTTTAATCTCTATCGCAATAGAATTATCAGGAGCATTTGCTTTGTTTTTCACCTTACCTGAATGTGACGATATGTTAAGTATTGGAGATAGAGTCTTTCACTCTGTCTTTCATTCTGTATCGGCTTTTAACAATGCCGGTATTTCACTTTATACCAATAGCTTTTACGAAGACCACTTACAAACTTCATACATTACTCACTTAGTATTGGCCGGACTCATTTTCTTAGGAGCTCTTGGTTTTACTACTATCCTGGAATTAATTTCTCCTTCTGAAATGAGAGACAGATTAAGACTCCCTTGGAAGAAAATGCATATTAGTTCAAGAATTGCAATTAAAAGTTCCTTTCACTTAATCATCTTTGGTATGGTTCTATTCTTATTCTTAGAATGGGATAATAGTACCTTAAGTGACTTAGGTACGGTTGAAAAATTCATCACCAGTTTCTTCCAATCTGTAACAACAAGAACTGCAGGATTCAATACGGTTGACTTTTCTCAACTAGGTATTCCAATCTTGTTAGTATTCTTACTTCTAATGTTTATTGGAGGAAGTTCATCATCTACAGCTGGAGGTATCAAAACAAGTACCTTTACATTGTTAATGGTAGCTGCTTGGTCTACTATCAGAGGTAAAAGAAACACAGAACTATTTCAAAAAAACCTTTCTTACTCATTACTTGAAAAAGCCTTCTCCATCTTACTCTTCTCATTAGCCTGCCTATTGGTTTCAGTTTTCGTACTTAGTATTACTGAATCTGCAGCACTAGAAGATGGAAGCATTCGATTTATAGATATAATCTTTGAAGAAGTTTCTGCTTTCTCCACTGTTGGATTAAGCACAGGAATTACTTCACAATTATCAGATCCAGGTAGACTGGTAATCATTTTCTCCATGTTTGTGGGAAGAATTGGTACACTTACATTAGCATTCGCTCTAAGTAAGGCTATCATTTCTAAGGATTATAAATATCCTGATGCCCATATGATGGTTGGTTAAAACAACACTTATGAACGTAACGAACAGACAACTCTTTCTAAATTATTTAGGTCAAACATCTGATGCACCTATGGCCATTGAAGCCGAAAGAGCTGAAGGTAGTTTTATTTATGGTCCGAATGGAGAAAAACACTTGGACATTATTTCTGGTATCTCAGTAAGTAATGTAGGACACTGTCACCCGAAAGTAGTTAAAGCCATACAAGATCAAGCTGCGACTTATATGCACTTAATGGTTTATGGTGAGTACATTCAAAGTCCTCAAGTAAAACTAGCTGAGAAACTATCTTCTATCCTACCTGAAGGATTAGATCAAGCCTACTTTGTAAACTCAGGTTCTGAAGCAATCGAAGGAGCTATGAAACTAGCGAAACGATATACAGGACGAACTAAGATAGTTTCTTGCGTTAATGCATACCACGGTAGTACTCATGGAGCATTAAGCATCATGGGGAGTGAAGAGTTTAAAAATGCATTTAGACCTTTACTACCAAACACTCATCAAATCAATTACAATAACTTCAAGGAAATCGAGGTAATTGATACAAATACAGCAGCAATTGTTATTGAAGCAATTCAAGGAGAAGCTGGAGCTATACTACCTTCAGAGGGGTATTTGGAAGCCATTAAAGCTCGTTGTGAAGAAGTTGGAGCGTTAATGATAATAGATGAGGTACAAACAGGATTAGGTCGTTCAGGATCAATGTTTGCCTTCCAAGCACATGAATTACAACCTGACATACTTGTTCTTGCTAAAGGACTTGGCGGAGGAATGCCTATTGGAGCATTTATATCTTCTCAAAAAATAATGGCTTCTTTTATGTCTAACCCAGTATTGGGACACATCACTACTTTTGGAGGCCACCCCGTAAGTGCAGCTGCATCACTTGCATGTATTAATGTTATACTTGAAGAAAACTTACTTGAAGAAGTCCCTTCAAAACACAACATAATTAGAAGCACATTTGAGAACCACGATAAAGTAAAAGAAGTTCGAGGAAAAGGTTTAATATGTTCTATTCAATTAGAATCTACTGAATTCAATTTTGCCGTTATCAAAAGATGTATTGAAAAAGGTGTTTTAACCGATTGGTTTTTGTTTTGTGATGATTCTTTAAGAATAGCTCCACCACTAACTATAAGTCATGGAGAACTTCAAAAAGGATGCGACACAATTATTGAAGCCATTAATGAGTGTTAAATATTATATACCATTTACTTTAGCTTTAAAACAAAGTAGGTATCTCATCAAAAGGATCAATGGCCTTAGGGTCATCTCCAACTCCGTTACCTCCTAATATTTGTCGAACCGGGAATGCATCTAAAGCTATATCCTTGGATGGTTTGATTAGCTTAGTGATATCTTGCTTATCCATATCAGAAGCTATCGGTTTTAACCATGTTGAAGCCGTTTTCTCATCTAACAACAATGGCATTCGAGCTTCTTTCCCGTTGTTATGGATTTCGGTCATCAATTCATTCGCTTCAGTAGTGACTATAGAAAATGTACGCGTATTCAGTGCTTTACTTTCATCCCAAATACCAGCTATAATTAGTGGACGATCATCTTTCCTTTTAATTCGATATGGAATTTTCCTGCCTGGTTTTCTATGGTATTCAAAAAAGCCATCAACTATAAGTAAACATCGCTTGTTTAAAGCAGCATCCTTAAACGAAGGTTTTTCAAACATCGTTTCACCTCTTGCATTTATAGTCTTAGTCCTAATCTCAGAAGCTTTCTCTTCACTGCCTACCCAATTAGGAATTAAACCCCAAGACATCTCTTGTAGAAAATCCGGTTCATCAACAATTACCGTTAATGGCTTATCATAATTAAACCCGCTAACATGGTAGTACTTGTAATCCTTTTGGTTGATATCAAACTCTTTGAAGTAAGAATCTAAATAATCTTGATAGAGTCTAATGCGAGTATCGTCATCTAATCCTGCTCGAATGGCGTTCTTATACTTCTTCAGTTTTAATTGAGATACGCTATAGCACATGACTATAAACTATAATCCAACAATATCCAGTTCATTGAAGTTCCTGAAGTGATGTCTCCAGTACTGATTGATTTTACCTGATCGGTATAATGTTTTTCTATCAATCCAACATCCTTTGCATATACTTCAAAAGCAGTTTCATTATCGATAATATTGATGTTATCGCGCTGATTTACTGTTAAAGTAGAATCAAATGTAAACGCTCCTGTTGTATGAGATTGATGAACATTTTCATATTCGTAATTCCATTCATTAAAAGTGTTGTATGCATTACCGTTCCAGTCTTTCCCTTCAACAACAGGATAATTCAATCGAACATATCTAACATTCTCTTCATAACGCTCATAAAATCCTTGTTGAGGTGTCGCTGTCCATACATCAGTCATTACCCAATCCATTGAATCATATGAAACAGTATCATTGAACATCTTCTTGTAGCGTTCAACTTTGTAGGTCAACCTACCTGCATTATCAGTAAAAGTATCCGCAAAAACCTCTCTCAAAAGAAAATATGCTGTAGTATCTAAAGGAGGCTCAAAGAAATCATCCACATATGAAGAATCCACTGCGTATTCCCAATAAGCACCAACATTAAACACCGGACCATATTCATCTCCCAATGTCAAAGGTCTAACTACCTCGTCTTGACAAGATTGCATCGTCAAA
Organism: Flavobacteriales bacterium; assembly: GCA_965661855.1. Lineage (GTDB taxonomy): Bacteria > Bacteroidota > Bacteroidia > Flavobacteriales_C > CBFIFL01 > CBFIFL01. The sequence continues at coordinate 11,314 of CBFIFL010000008.1, read as the reverse complement.
ACAAAAGCAATAACTGCTGCTATTTTATACCCAATTTTACTCATTCATTTGTTTTACAACACCATTAACGTACTCATCTCTACGTAATAACTTACCTGAAGCGGAATAAAGTTCTTTGATACCATGAAGTTTACCATTCTTAAAATTCTGAACTACAGAAACTTCACCATTCGCATGATAAATTTTCGATACACCTTCTTTCACGTTCATGTTATACGTGTAAAGAGAGTCTTTATTTCCATTTTGATTGTAATAAGTCCAAGTAGAATCTTTTGAGTTATCCTGGTAAAAACCTGTTCTTTTCAACTTCTCATCAGGATAGTAAGCCGTAAAATGAGCTAGACAAGTAGTATCCCAATGCATCACCGTTCTTTTGATTTGAACCGGCACTTCAGCATCATCATTATTCATCATACCGTATTCATCATAACTCTCGCTTGGCTCTCCAATAGTTGTTGGCAAGTCATAATAAGAGATTTGATCTTCTGTTGAACAAGTTATTTCTGAATTTCTGAAATGAATCTTTTTTGTCACTTTTCCTCTCTCATCATAAAACACCCATTTACCTTGCTTTAAGCCGTCAGTATATAAACCAATATTTGCTGGGTTTCCATTCGGATAATAGTTCTTCATAGTTCCAGCCCATTTACCATCTTTGATTTTCACCTCTAACTTTACCTGACCATTCTTAAAAAACTGTTTGAATTCACCTACTTGAACACCGTTATCGAACTCTTTGTACTCAAATACTTGTCCATTTCTATAATAAGAAATCCATTTACCATGCTGAATCCCAGACTTGTACCCCATTTCTTTCATCACCAAAGAATCATCGAAATAATACCTCCAGATCGAGTCTCTTTTTTGATCTAAGTATTTTCCCATAGCATGGATTACACCGTCTGCTCTGTACATATAGACAGCAGCTTGTTTCCCATCACCAAAATGATTCATAGAAATTTTAAGCTTACCTTTTTCATCATATCTTTTCTCTGTTCCAACAGGAATTCCATGCTCAAAATTTACATCGTAGTAAACTTTACCATTTGGATACTTTACTATCCAGTGACCATCCTTTTTTCCGTTCTCATCAGTTTGATTCTCTTGAGCTACAAGAGCAATAGAAAACATGAATAACAAGTGAAACAATACCTTTTTCATATACATAGCTTTACAGTTTACAACATTAACGAATCTTGATAATTGTGTAAGGGTAAAAGCAAAAAAGATACCAACAATATTCTAACAAGAACTTTATAGATCCAATAGAGCTTTCAGTTCTTTTACTATTGATAAACCCTTATCTGAATTATACCATTTTTGAACAAGAATATTCATTTCATCCATGGGCATTCCTTGATTGTGTTTCCAATCCATAATCAAGTCTTGTAACTCTTTAGGTCTTGGGCCCCATTCTTTTAAAGCTTGATTATTTTCATCCAGAACAATTAGCTTTGGTATTGACCTTCCTCCAGTAGTTAGGTGAGCATCTATCAAGTCTAAGTTTTCATCTCTCAAGGCTATCTTTAAATTGACTCCTAATTCTTGAGCAAACTTGGCAATTACTGGCAAGCCAAATGCAGAGTCTCCACACCATGGTTCTGTTATAACTAGAAACTCTAATTTATTTCTTGTGTAAGCTGAAAGATTTAAACCTTCCTTTTCCAAAGATTTTATTACCCGTTTAGATCGAGACCAATTAAGCTTCGTATAATTTATATAAGACTCCTTCTGATCTGCTTGTGTCGTTTTTCCTTCCTTAACCATAGCTTCAAACATACGTTGATATTCCTCAAAGCTCATGGCTTGGTCCATCTCCTTCTTGTAATCCATTTTTATTTTAAAGCTAAGACCTTAATGTCAGTTAAAAGGTATGCTAATAGATATTTAGGATTCTAATACTTCCCAGTAATTCTGAATTTTATTACTGTCCTTAATCAGCAATTTATTTCTTTGAAACTCCATTAAGTTCTTTGTCTGAAACTCTTGAATAAGTCTGTTAACAGAGCTTTTAGATGCCGATAGTAATTGACACATGTCCTTTTTTGTCATTGGAATCCTTAATTGCTTAGAATCGTTAACACCAAATTTCTCTATTAACTCTTTGATAGACTCTAACATTCTCTCCTTCACTGGAGTATTAACAAGTTTACCGGCTCTTGATTCAAATTCATCTGCTTTTCTCGATACCATCCCTAAAAGGTTTAATCGAAATAATGGTTGCTCATCACTTATCTTCTCAATAATATCTTTAGATATATAAATAGCTTTAACCGGTTGAACAACTTCAAATGTTTGTGGTCCATCAAAAAGATCTAAAACCCTATCAACAACTATTGAATCTGATTTACCAAAATACTTAATGATTCTCTCGTCACCATTTACATCAATGACCTTCCATTTAACAACTCCTTCGGTGAAAATGATGATTCCTGACTGACAATCAAAATGAGAAAAAAGTTCCTCATCACAATAAGTTTCTTCATAACGAACCAATTCCGATATCTCGGACACCAGTTTGTTATCAATATTGTTAAACAATAAATTCTCTGAAATATATTTTTCCGTCCCTTTTAGATTAGACATAATACGTACGTGTTTAGCACAAAGCTAGCGAGAACTAACTTTAATTATACTGACATTAGTCAGTTACCCTCCTGAAAATGATTAGATTATACTATTCGTATAAGTTGCAGATGTGAATCAACTCTTGCTCGTTCTTGATAGCAATCTTCTTTCCTTTTAATTCAATTGTACCTTCCTTCTTTAATTCAGAAAGTAATCGAATCACAGATTCAGTTGCCGTTCCAACGATATTCGCCAATTCTTCTCTTGAAAGCTGAACCAAAATAGTCCCTTCTTCATCCAATCCAAATACTTCCTTCAACATCAACAGAACCTCTGCTAATCTTTCTCTAACCGGCTTCTGAGCCAAGTTCGTTATAGTATCTGCAGCTCTACCCATCTCCTTACATGTTAATTCAAGAACCTTCATCGAGAATGATGGATCTTCTGTAATTAACTTGATTAAGGAGTCTTTAGGAATGTAGCATACAGATGAATCTTCTAAAACCGTTGCTGAAGCGGCAAAAGACTCTCCGCTTAACAAAGCTCTATAACCTAAAATATCACCATCTTTAGCAAAACGTATGATCTGTTCTTTCCCTTCAGTACCTAATTTATGAAGCTTTAGCTTCCCTTTATGTACACAGTAAATTCCGTGTGAGTTGTTTCCTTCAAAGAAAACCGTTTGTCCTTTTTTATAATAGTTACATCCTTTCTGATTAGATAACTCTTCTGTTTGACTAGCATCTAAGTCAGTAAAAACAGAATCTGCTCTAGAAGAACAGTTCGCACATTCAGGAATTACAAAAGGCTTTTTCATAACATCAATTTTATTAAAACAAACTTAAAACCACCAATCAGAATATTTTATGATAAATATCACCTTTTCAAATGACTTAATTCAAACCAGTCCCTTTTAAATGTCAATTTAAATCATTGAAGTGCTCAATATCTTTGATGAAAACACTTAAACATGAGTTATTACTATAAACTAGGACGTATACCAAAGAAGCGTCACACTACATTTAGAAAAGAAGATGGTGAGTTGTTCGCTGAGGAATTATTCGGTACCGAAGGTTTCGCTGCTAAATCATCTTTACTTTATCACCTGTACCCTCCAACAATGGTAAAAACAGCTGGAGAACCGTATTCGGTTAGACCAAAGGTTGTTGTTGAGGATAACATGAAGTCATTTAAGTTCAAATCATTTAATGTTCCTGCAAAGGACGATTACATTGAAAGTAGAACAGTACTTTTTATTAATAGTGATATGTCTATTGGGCTAGCATCTCCTAAGAATAAAAAAGAAGACTACTTCTTTAAGAATGCAGATGCAGATGAAATGTTATTCATTCATAAAGGATCAGGGGTTTTAAAAACTGCTTATGGTTCTATTGAATTTGGATATGGTGATTACGTTATCGTACCAAGAGGAACTGTTTACAAGCTGGAGTTCGAAACAGCGGAAAACAAAATCCTTTTTGTAGAATCAAACACACCAATCGATACTCCTAAAAGGTATAAAAACGAATACGGACAATATTTAGAGCATTCTCCATTTTGTGAAAGAGATATCAGAATTCCTGAGAACTTAGAAACACATGATGAAGACGGTGAGTTTATTATCAATATCAAGAAAAACGGTATCATCTATCCTTATACTTACGCTAAACATCCTTTTGACTTAGTTGGTTGGGATGGATGTTGTTACCCATATGCATTTAACATCTTGGATTTTGAACCATTAACTGGTAGAATCCATATGCCACCTCCAATTCATCAAACATTTGAGGCTGCAGGTTATGTTATCTGTTCTTTTGTTCCAAGATTATATGATTATCATCCTGATGCAATCCCTGCTCCTTACCACCACTCTAACATTGATTCAGATGAATTACTGTATTATGTAGATGGTGATTTTATGAGTAGAAATGATATTGAACCAGGTGACATCACTTTACACCCAGGAGGTATTCCTCATGGACCACACCCAGGTGCTATTGAAAGATCTATTGGTCAAAAAGACACTCAAGAACTAGCTGTAATGATTGATCCATTTAAACCGGTTCAAATCACAGAAGCTGCTATGGAGATTGCTCGTGAAGAGTATTACTTATCATGGGATGAAAGAAACAAATTAGTACAAGCTTTAAATTAAATACAATGCAAGATTTAACTCAAGTAAAGAATTTTGAATACGGAGTAGAAAAGGTTTTTGAAGAAGCTCAAGATTTCTTCCCTATAAACGGAACTGACTACGTTGAATTATATGTTGGAAACGCAAAGCAAGCTGCATACTATTACCAAACTGCTTTTGGTTTTCAACCTTTAGCTTATAGTGGACTTGAAACAGGAAACAGAGAAGCTACATCATATGTTTTAGTTCAAGATAAAATCAGATTGGTTTTAACTTGTCCGATGACAAATGACAATCCAATTAACGAACACCTTGCTAAACATGGTGATGCGGTTAAGGTAATTGCTTTATGGGTAAAAGATGCTACTCAAGCTTACGAAGAAACAACTAAAAGAGGTGCTGAACCTTTCATGAAACCTACTCGTGAGGAAGATGAAAATGGTTACGTAATTAAGTCTGGAGTTAAGACTTATGGAGATACAGTTCACATCTTTGTTGAAAGAGAAGAATACAATGGTGTTTTCATGCCTGGATTCAGAAAATGGGAACCAGAATACAAACCAGAATCAATTGGACTTAAATACATTGACCACATGGTTGGTAATGTTGATTGGGGACAAATGAAAACGTATTCAGATTTCTATGCAAACACAATGGGGTTTGCTAACCTAGTAACGTTTGATGATAAGGATATCTCTACCGAATACACTGCTTTAATGTCTAAAGTAATGTCTAACGGAAATGGTAGAATTAAATTCCCTATTAATGAGCCTGCTAAAGGAAAAATGAAGTCTCAAATCGAAGAATACTTAGATTTTAATGGAGGAGCTGGTTGTCAACATATTGCTGTTGCAACCGATGATATCGTTCATACCGTATCTGAATTAAGAAAAAGAGGTGTAGAATTACTTTACGTTCCTGGATCTTATTATGACACTGTAGCTAAAAGAGTTGGTATCATTGAAGAAGACCTTGAAGAGTTGAAAAAACTTGGAATCATGGTGGATAGAGATGATGAAGGTTATTTACTTCAAATCTTTACTAAACCGGTTGAAGACAGACCAACAATGTTCTTTGAAATCATCCAAAGAAAAGGTGCAATGTCTTTCGGTAAAGGAAACTTCCAAGCCTTATTCGAATCAATTGAAGAAGAACAAAGACAAAGAGGAACTTTATAAGCTGAATCTTTAAGTCAATTATACTGCCAGTCTGGAGCTTTACCTGTAAAGGTATCAATAGCGTCAATCAATTTTTATTGCTCCAGGCTGGCTTTTTTTATGTCTAAAATTTTAATTTCAGCAAAACGTTTGAATGGAAGTTTGTAAACATTGTAATGATCCGATTATCGGAAAACCAATACAAGAAGACAATGACTTGTTTTGTTGTAATGGTTGCTCAAGTGTTTATCAAATACTTAACAACGAAGACTTTCAATCGATTGTTTGTGAACTAGATATAGACAGTCAAAAATCAAATGCTGTTTACTTTGATGAATTAAACAATCCTGATTTAGAAAGGAAATTCATCAAATTTCAAGATAAAAATCAAACCTTAATTGAATTCCACATACCTGGTATTCATTGTTCTTCTTGTGTTTGGTTATTTGAAAAACTCCCTGAAATTGATCCTAGAATCATTCAATGCTCGGTAAGCTTTGAAAGCAGAACGGTATTGATTAAATACTATCATCAAGACTACCCTTCTGCTGATCTCGCACAGTTTTTAAGGAAAATGGGCTATCCTCCTGATTTAAAAAATCAAGGTCAAAAGAAATACAAAACCAACCGAAAGAACATCATAAAACTAGGTCTAGCCGGATTTTGCTTTGGTAACATCATGCTGTTTTCCTTTCCGGATTATTTAAGCATGAGCGATATTCCACCAGAATTTCAAAAATACTTTGGAATCATTTCAGCTGTACTTTCCATACCTCTTCTTTTTTATAGCGGCTGGGATTATTTTGAAAAGGCTGCTTTGAGCTTTAGAATGAAAAAGATCGATATCAATATTCCGATCGCATTAGGAATGGCAACTATTTTCCTGTTCAGCTCTTATCTGGTTTTTTATAAAAATGAAAGTGCTTATTTCGATTCTTTATCAGGACTCATCTTCTTCCTCTTATTAGGACAGTTTTTTCAAAACAAATTATTTGAAAGCTTTAAAAGAGAACGTGATATCGAAGACTTCTTTCCTCTTGCGGTTCTATCGAAGACAGATGATCAATGGATAGCTAAAGGAATCAAGGATTTAAAAATTGGAGACATTATTAAAATTAGAAACAATGAAGTAATTCCTTGCGATGCACTACTCATAAACGGACAAGCAAAAATTGATAACTCTTTCATTACTGGAGAATCTATCTTACACTCCCCTGAGAAAGAGGAGTTAATATATGCTGGCGGTAGACAGGAAGGTTCAACAATTGAACTTCGCATTCAAAATACTTTTGATCAAGCCACTTGGACAAAAATATGGGAGGAAAACGGAAAGCAATCTCAACATAAAACGATTATCGACAAACTCGCTGGCGCCTTTACTATATCTATTATTTTCATAGCTACAGGTGCAGGTATCTTTTGGAGCTTGGATTCTTGGGAGAAAGGAGTTCGTGTCTTCTCAACAGTATTGATTATTGCTTGTCCTTGTGCTTTAGCTTTATCACAACCCATAACTTTCGGTCACTTACTTAGAAAACTTGGTAAAAAAGGAATTTATTTAAAGTCTGCTAGTACAATACCTTTGTTTACGCACATAAAACACATCGTTTTTGATAAAACAGGAACACTTACGATCAATAGAAAAACAGTAAATCCTGAAGTATTTCAACAACTCAACAATGATGAAGTAAATGCCTTTTTCAGTCTGGCCAACGAAAGCGCTCATCCTTACAGCGTTCTGATAAGCAAAAGTCTTTCTGCATTAGGAGCACAAAGTATTGAACTAGAAAACTTAGAAGAGATAAAAGGAAAAGGTCTTATAGCCACTTACGACAAACAAAACATATTAATAGGCTCTAAAAACTGGATGAAGGAAAATGAGATTCCTTGTGAAAACGCTGAAGGACTCTTTCTAGCTTTTGACAATAAGATAAAATGTTTAATCCCAATTGACCAAGAAGTTCGACCAGGTGTAAATACGTTGATTGGCAATCTTCAAAAGACTTTTGACATTCATGTTATATCTGGTGATACAGAACAAAACATGGAACAGTTTAGATCTTCATTCCCTTCACTTAGTAACACTTTTCACAAGCAAAAACCCGAAGACAAGGTTCAGTACATTGAAAATCTAGAAGGAAATACATTAATGATTGGAGACGGTTTAAATGATGCCGGAGCATTACTTAAAGCTGACATTGGATTAGCCATAAACGACAGTGAACATGCTTATTTTCCAAAATCAAACGGACTTATAATAGGCAGTTCTTTAAAAGAATTATCGAACACTTTAAAACTCGCTAACTGGAGTCAAAAAGTAGTAATCATCTGTGTGATATTCTCTCTGGCTTATAACCTTGTTGGACTCTACTTTGCAACTACCCTTCAATTAAACTCTTTGATATCAGCGATATTAATGCCACTAAGTAGTATTACAATCTTAATTCTTAGCAGCATTTTAATGAAATTGAAAGACTAAATCTTTGAATGACTTCCGTCGCAAAAAGATCCATTAGCTGAGTTTTTACACCCACACCATGCAACAGTCTTTGCCTCCGTTACTTCTTCAATATTTGGAGTAAAAGATGTCCCTTTATGAGAACCATCACAATAAGGCTGGTTAGTACTTTTACCACATGTACACCAAGCATATTTTCCTGGTTCTACATTCATAACGTAAGGTGCTTTTTGAGGTACTTCTGGCTTATCCATATTCTTTATTTTAAATTAATTATTTCATTCGTTCATTATCAATAACTTTACTCCAAGCAATAAGTTTACTTATTTGATTATTTATAATGAATCTAGTTAAATACATCTCCATTCTGTTACTGGTTTTATCCTCGGTAAAAGCACATGCTCAGGATATCTATGAATGGATTGAATTGGATACTTTGGTTCTTAAAGTCAATAAAGATTTTAACACAGAAGATTTTATAGGCTTAGTGCAAAAAGACAGCACATTCTATAAAGCCTTTAAAAACTTATCCTACTTCCCTCATACTTCTACAACCACAATTAATGTATTAAATACAGAAAACAAGGAAAAAGCCAAAGTGAAAAGAGAATCGGATCATTTTCATAGAAACGATTCTTCATGGACGGTGATTAAATCAGATGCAGTTACAGGTAAGTATTACAAGAAAAACGGTTCAAACAAATATTACACTGGAGCCATGTTCGATAAGGTGTTTTTTGAAACAGACACCAACTACATGCCTAACAACTATGTGTCAAGTAATTACGAGCAAAAGAAATGGGACAATAGATCGGATAAGCATTACGAGCAATTAAAACGTTTTGTATTCTCTCCGGGTGGAGAAGTTAAAGGAGTTCCTATTATTGGTAAGAAACTAGAGATATTTTCGCCAAAACTACGTCCTTACTACGATTACAAGATATCTGTGGTTAACTTCCAAGGAAGCTCTTGTTACAAATTTACTTGTAGAAAGAAAGAATACGTAAAAGACGACAAAGTGGTGATTCAGTTTTTGCACTCGTATTTTGATCGAAAAACGATGTCGGTGATTGGTCGTGATTATCTAATAAAACACAACACCGCACTTTTTGACTTTGAAATCTTCATTTCTGTAAAAATGAAAAGAGACCAGCAAAACAATTATTTACCTACAAAAATGGTCTATAATGGTTGGTGGAAACTTCCTTTAAAATCAGCTGAAGTACTAGAAGTGAACATGAGTAACGATTATCCTCAACTAAAGTAGTTTTGACAGAATATACAATTCACTCGGAATCTTTATAATCTTAGCCAAATGTGGGTACCATTGTGAGAAAGGCTGAATCTCTGATAAAGAATAATTATATCGCTGATACCATTGTTGAATGGCATCTTTTTCGGGATGAGTCTCATACTCTGGCTTAAGAATCTCCAATAACATATTTGTAGCTCCTTTCGCTTTAGCCTCCTCCTCTACATACAACCTCATTTGATTGGCAATTCCCTTACCACGGTATTCATCCTTGGTAACCAACATTCCAAACCTAAATGAGAACTTCTCAATACACTCTAGATGCACAGCTGTAACTAACACACCCTCATACTCACCAATAATCAACTCTCTTTTCTTCGCATATGATTTAAGTTTTTCGATAGTAACTCTTTCATAGCGTTCATCCCAAAGCTTTGCTTCAAAATCTTTAAACACAGCGTTAACCAATTGATACACCTGCTCTATTCTCTCATCTGAGTCTGATATGTAAGATATATTAAGCATGCCTAAAAATACACATTGCGAATTACACGAATATGTCAGCTAAAAAAGAAAGTCTTACTTTTGCATTGAAATTACATTTATCGTTAACTAAAATAGTATAGCATGCAACTGTACAACAAGTTAAGCGCTGCTGAAAGAGCGCAATTGATTGATGAAGCTGGAAAAGATCGTTTAACGATTTCATTCTACGTCTATCATCACATTCAAAATCCAAAGGAATTTAGGAATCAACTTTTTGTTGAGTGGAACAAACTGGAAGTCTTAGGTAGAATTTACCTGGCTGACGAAGGAATTAACGCTCAATTATCTGTCCCTGCTGAAAAATTCAATGAATTCAAAGCACATTTAGATAGTATCGATTTCCTAAATGGTATTCGATTAAACATTGCTATTGAACAAGACAATAAATCATTCCTTAAGCTAAAAGTTAAGGTAAGAGACAAGATTGTTGCTGACGGATTAAACGACAACTCATTTGATGTTACTGATATCGGTACTCACTTAAGAGCTGAAGATTTCAATAAAATCATTGAAGACGAAGACACTATTTTGGTTGATATGAGAAACCATTATGAGAGTGAAATTGGTCATTTCAAGGGAGCTGTAACACCTGATGTAGATACTTTTAGAGATTCATTAGACATCATTGAAGATGATCTTAAAGAGCACAAATCGGATAAGAAGCTGGTTATGTATTGCACCGGTGGAATCCGTTGCGAAAAAGCCAGTGCTTATTTTAAGCATAAAGGATTCGAAAATGTCTATCAACTTGAAGGTGGAATCATTCATTACATGCAACAAGTGAATGATAGTGAAAACCTAGATAATAAGTTCATTGGTAAGAATTTTGTTTTTGACCACAGACGATCAGAAAGAATTTCTGAAGATGTAATCGCAAACTGTCACCTTTGTGGTGAGTCTTGCGATACGCATACCAATTGTGCCAATGAAGCATGTCACCTTTTGTTTATCCAATGTGATTCATGTAAGAAAAAATTAAATAACTGTTGTTCTGACGAATGTAAAGACATTGCTGCACTCCCTTATGAAGAACAGAAAGCTTTAAGAGCTGGTAAGTTTAATTCAAATAAGATATTTAAGAAAGGTCGATCGGAGACTTTGAAGTTTAAGAAGTAGGTAAGACAGACTCATTGTTTCGGGCGACCGCAAGGGTAGCCCCTACTATGGGTAACAAATTCTGTAGGGGCTACCCTTGCGGT
>CBFIFL010000007.1:0-62538 GCA_965661855.1 Flavobacteriales bacterium | reverse complement strand
ATATCAAACGTTCCCCATTCTGGTTCAAATAAAATCTCCTGATTATAGCTTACTCTGCAATTATCAAAAGCAACAATCATCAGCTTTCCTTGCTCGTTTCTAGTCAAATACTTTACTTTTCCTTTCACTTTAACACCAGATTCAAAGCTCAAGTCAAAAACCTTCCCGATTTCACAACCAAGATCCTTTAACATGGTATCACTTAAATCTTCTGGAGAAATAGACGAACAAGACCATTTTCCTACAGGAGATCCAAAACCATGTTGGTGATACTCTCTTCCATGACCAAGCAGCACTTGATCGTTATGATTTAATGTAGTTTCTCCTTGTGTCATGATATACACAGGATCAAAACCTTTTACTCTATAATCTTTAAAATTCCCCGAAACTTGTAATCCAGATGAATATTCAAGCGTTGATAAATAACCACAGTCAGTCGCCTTGATCACCGCATCTGTTCCTCCTCTTGTTAAGGCCATTGTTGACTTAAACTCTAACAACACATCTGTTAAGTGTTTAAAATCTTTGGCAACAAACAACTGAGGCTGTTCTTCAGTAATGTCAAAAGCAAAGTTCGCTGCATCAATGGTGTAAGGTAATTTCTTAACCTTATCAGTTAAACAGTTATAACTTTCTCCGATTGAGCTCAACAAACCAGCTCCATATATTTTAGGATTATGCAGACTTTCAATAAGTCCATATTCTACCGTCCACCAGTGTAAGTTTCTAATCTTAGCTAATTCCGAAGCCGGACCCATATTCGTTTGAATCTCGTTAATCTCATTTTCAGCCTCAGTGATTTGCTCTTCTGTCGAGTTAGGGTATTCTTTCAAAATAGATAGTTTTCTAATCGCTTCATATAAAGAGTAATCTTGCTTTGAAGAAAATGACTTCGCTCCTATTTCACCAAACAACCTTAAATATTCAGCATATTCTTTATCAGCAATGATAGGTGCATGTCCTGCCGCTTCATGAATAATATCTGGAGCAGGTGTATATTGAATATGATCTATTTGTCTAATATCAGCAGCAATAACCAATACTTTATACTTCTGAAATTCCATAAATGCATTGGGTGGAATAAAACCGTCAACTGCAACTGCCGACCAACCAATCTCTTTCAAGATTCTATTCATACCATAGATACTTGGAATTTTATCAAGGCTGATTCCTGCTTCTTGTAAGCCATTCAAATAACTACCGTGTGCTACTTTTGATAGGAAACGAACATTTTGTCCCATTACGTAACGCCATACCTCCTGATTGATTGGAGTATACTGTTCGTAGTTTTGATCAACTATAAATTGCTTCAAGTGCTCTGGCAAACCTTCTATATGGGTAGAATTCGACATTAAATCAATTTTATATTTGGTTATTACTTAAAAATACAAAATTATATTTGGCTAAACTTTAATTAACTTTATATAATGCGCTTGATTTTACAATTATTCATTTTATTATCGTTTATGAGCTTTGGTCAAAATCCCATGTCTTATTACGCTCCTCTAAACAGTGACTTATTGGAGAGCATAAAATCAGCTACGGCAAGTAAGGACCCTGTGTATAAATTATCCATTGATAACCAGCTTATAGAAAGCAAAGATTTTATCAAATTATTTCGATTGAATCAGCTGGAAGCATTAGCCTTGAAGCGAAATCAATTAGACAGCTTACCGTCTGGATTAAGTCAACTGCAAAAGCTGAGATATTTTCAATCTAACAATCCGCTTCAAACTTTTCCAATTGAATTAGGAAACTGCATTAACTTAGAAAAGATAGTTCTCATCAATTCGGCAATTGATAGTATTCCTGGCAACTTATTTTTAAATCCGTCCATTAAGCATATTGAAATCCATAGTAATCCAGATAGCTTAAGTATTAAAATTCCAAACACCGGTAAAACGAGTCTATCCTCTATCCTTCTATTTAGCACCCCAATTCTTGAAATCGATCTCAACAATAAAGTGATCGACATCAATCTAATTAAATGTTATATCAATGGCAGGGAGCCTTGGTTCAAGGATCTGAACAAGGTTAAAAATCTTGATTTATCTTATAATCAAATCGAAAGCTTCGAAATATTTAAATCCTTCGAAAACCTTCAATCCCTTAACTTATCGAACAACCAACTAAAGGCATGCCCTGAGTTTGTGGCTAAAATTGGACAGTTAAAAACATTAGATCTAAGAGGAAATCCTATTCCGAAACATGAAATAGATATACTTAAAATTCTGATGCCACAGTGTCAAATCTTGATGGATTAGTATTTTAGCTATACAAAACGAAATAAGTGATTTTCGACGCAGTCATATTTACCTTGTATTTAGCAATTTTTATTTGGCTTATCAGTCGAATGAAAATGTTCTCTGATCACTTTTGGAAGACAAAGTATTCGGTTGTCATCTTCCTGATTAAAATTGTCGCTGGCTTTTCTCTTTCTTGGATCTATACGAATCATTATACCACTCGATCAGAAGCGGACGTATTTCGCTACTATGATGATGCCAGACTGCTCAACGATGTCTTTTATGAAGACAAGTTGCATTTCTGTCAAATGATGATTGGTGTTGAGGATAAAAACGATCCAGTTATTCAGGATTACATGAAATATTCGGATGGATGGAGAAAGCAGACTCAGGAATACTTAGATGACAGAAAGGTTATTGACTTTAATGTTTTCAATGATCACCATACCATTACGAAGATCAACGCGGTATTGCTGTTTTTTAGTTTTGGTGTCTATCCAGTGCACATGCTATTCTTCGCATTCTTAGCATTAATAGGACTTCGATTAATCAATCAAGTAGCTGATCATTTTGTTTTCGAATTCTCTTTAGTCAGACACCTGTTACTTTATTTATTTCCTTCTGTATTAATCTGGACATCAGGAGCTACAAAAGAAGCTTTATTGGTTTTTGGAATCGGATTAATGCTCAGACAAATTCAACTTTTCTCGAAAAAGTACGAGCTGAAACATTTGGTTTTCGCACTATTAGGATGTCTTGTTATAATCAAATCGAAGTACTTTATACTGTTACTTTTACTACCGATTATACCGTTACTCTTTCAATTTAAAAAGAGCTCCAGAACTTTCGCCGTGCTTGGTTTAAGTAGCGTTGTTGCTATTCTGTTATTTAGTTTAAACGGCAAGCTTTTTACTAAACAACATGAGAATGTTACCATTCTTAAAACGTACCCCAACACAACAATTGTAAGTCCTGTGAACGAATTAAACAAAGACCTGATCAACAATTTAGAATCGATTGGAAAAGCAATTAGCAATACCTATTTTCAGCCTATTCTCTTATCGGCTAAATCCATGATGGTGAGCATTGCTAAAGTTGAAAATGTATTATTGATTATTCTTATAATTCTAGCTCTATCTCAATTTAAAGCAATGAGAAAAGATCTGTTTATACTGTTGTTAGCAACGATTTTGTTGTCATCCATCTTAATCGGATTCTCCACTTTAATTGTTGGAAACATCCACAGATACAAGCTGACACCATTATTAATCATTTTAATTATAGTTGGTCAATATTTTCCGTATCAATACAAGGTAAACTTAGAGCATAAATGACCTCCATCTTAGCCTTTGTTTTGATCTTCCTTATTTTTTGGATGCTGTATAAAAACAGATTTTTCATTCAAATAGATGTCCATCCAAGGATATTGACAGGGCTGTTATTGTGTAAATTATTCGCAGCTTTTTGTCTGTTCATCATTTACACTAAAATTTACACGGATCGTTCATTAGCGGACATCTTCAAATACTACGACGATGGTCTTGTTTTATTTAGAGTCCTGCATGACAACCCTAAACTCTTCTTCCTATCTCTTTTAGGACAAACTCCAGATGATTTATACGCAACTTATTCTGAAATGAAAACGTGGTTTACTATTGCATATGGATCCAAGTTTTTATTGAACGATAGTCGAAACATAGTAAGGCTAAATGCATTACTCAACTTTTTCTCATTCGGTAATTATTTCCTTCAAAGCTTTTACTTCACCATAATTGCTTTTTATGGTCAACTCCTTATTTTCAGATCATTGCGAAAAGTATTTCCGCATATCGCTAAACTATTGTTGTTATCCGTTTGTATTCTACCTCCCTCGATTATAATTTGGAGTTCAGGAATTTTGAAGGAAGTCATCTTATTTTTGGGAATAGGTCTATTCTTAAATGCACTTACCAGTAATTCAAGTAAAATCAAGCGAGCTATTCAATTACTCATTGCTGTCTTTCTTTTATTCAGTACGAAATACTACATGATACCTTGCTTACTATTGGCTGGTATTCCTTTTTTATATGCTGCCAGAGAAAACAAGCTATTGTATTTATTTAAGGTGATATTGAGCATTTCAATAGCAGCAGGACTTTTCTTATGCCTTCCATACTTCTTCCCAAGATTGAACATACCATTAATGCTGGTGAAAAAACACAATGACTTTTACATTCATTCATTATACATGGATGCCAACAACCTATCGTACATAGGTAAATACACCGAAGACTTTTCGAGCTTTATCAATCACATACCTAAGGCTTTTATGAATACGATAATTCAGCCTTTTGTTAGTCATATTAAAAACTATAATCCACCGATTATTCTATCTCTTTTTGAAAACGTCATATACTTATTATTACCCATTTTTGCTTTATTCAAGTTCAATAAATCTTGGAATTGGAAGAGTCATTTATCGATCGCCATTTTAGTTTTAGCAAGCTATACCATGATAGGTTTAACCACACCGGTTATTGGAAGCATAGTTAGGTATAAGGCACCAACCCTAATCTTTTATATTACTTTCTTTATAAGCCTAATCAAAATGGATAAACTACATACCTGGATTAATAAAATAGAGGAGACATGGTCAAAAAATTAATCTTATCAATTCTTTGTTCGATGGTACTACTTGCTTGTCAAAATAAACAAGCGGCAGACACCATCATTCACAACGCGACCATCTTTAGTTTTGATTCTGAATTCTCAACAGTTGAAGCAATCGTTATAAAAGACGGTGTAATTTTAGATTTAGGAGATAATCAAACCATGTTAGCTAATTACTCAGGTAAAAAGATCAACGTTAATGGAAGGTTTATCTTCCCTAAGTTCAATCTTAAATTGGATAGCATACGTAAGGTAATTGTAAATAGTAATCCTGGTTATGATCAAGAAACATGCTTGAAAACACCTATAACTACACAATTAAAAACCGATTTTAAAGATTATTCTCCGCTTGAAATCAATCAGCCTGCAAGTCTAAATATTGTCAACCTTACCAAGACTCCATTTCTTCCAATAGAAACATGGCAGCACGGTGAAGTAATCTATAACATCCATCTTTCGAAAAATTATCCGATTTCTTTTTAGTTTTTAGAAACCCATATTTGTCAGTTACGTAGTATAGGAAAACCTTATTCCATGGAAGTAACTAGAATATTTGATCTCCCTTATTATCAGCTAGATAAATACAATTCTCCAAATGTCTTTTTAAACAAACGAAATGGCGCTTGGAAAGGCATTAGTTCTGCAGAATTGGTACAATCTTTTAATAACATCAGTTTTGGATTACTAGAAATGGGCGTTCAAAAAGGTGATCGTATTGCTACTATTTCTTCTGGTAACAGAATGGAATGGAACATATGTGACTATGGAATGCTTCAAACTGGAGCGATTCATGTACCTATGTATCCAACTCTTTCTGAGGATGATTACAAGTATATTTTCAATGATGCTGAAATTAAGATTTGTATCGTTTCGGATAAGGAATTATATGATAAGGTAAGCTCTATTAAAGATCAGGTTCCTACTTTAAAGGACATTTACATCTTTGATGAAGTTGAAGGAATTAAAAACTATAATGAGATTGCTGTTTTAGGTTCAGCAAATCCGGATACAGAAAAACTACAAGCAGTTAAAGATAGTATCAAGGAAGATGACTTGGCTACTTTAATATATACTTCAGGTACAACAGGTAAACCAAAAGGTGTGATGTTAAGTCACAAAAACTTGGTTAGTAATTTCTTAAGTGGAACCGAACTAATTCCGGTTGAAGCTGGAGGAAACACACTTTCTTTCTTACCTATGTGTCACGTATTTGAAAGGACGGTTGTATACGCTTATCAACACAAAGGTTTAGCGACTTATTATGCGGAGAGTTTAGAAACGATTGGAGATAACATTAAGGAATTACATCCTGAAATATTTACCGCGGTTCCTAGATTAATCGAGAAAGTTTACGATAAAATCATTGCTAAAGGTGTTGAAGCTGGAGGTGTAAAAGCTAAAATATTTAACTGGGCTGTTGATGTTACTAAAGATTTTAAACTGGAAGGAAATGGATTCCTTTACAATTTAAAGCACGGTATAGCAGATAAACTAGTCTATTCTAAAATCAGAAATAATCTTGATCCAAAATTGAAATGTATGGTATCAGGTTCTGCTCCCTTGCAACCAAGGTTGGCTAAATTTTTCTGGGCAATTGGAATGCCAATTTTAGAAGGATATGGTTTGACAGAAACCTCTCCTATTGTTACGGTGAATCGAATAGAAAAAGAAAACACTTCATTTGGTTCAGTAGGTACTTTACTTACTGATGTAACAGTGAAAATCGCAGAAGATGGTGAGATCTTAGTTAAAGGTCCGAATGTAATGCAAGGTTATTTAAACAGACCTGAAGCAACTGCTGAAGTAATAGATAAAGATGGTTGGTTCCATACTGGAGACATTGGAAAGTTTGAAGGAAAATTCCTTCGCATCACGGATAGAAAGAAGATGATTTTCAAAACAAGTGGTGGAAAATACGTTGCTCCTCAACCAATTGAAAATAAAATGAAAGAGTCTTCATTTATTGAGCAAATCATGGTTTGTGGTGAAGGAGAAAAGCATGCTTCTGCTCTTATTGTTCCTGCTTTTGAGTATTTAAATAAGTGGTGTAAAGATAACGGTGTTGAATGCCATGGTCATGAAGCTATGATCAATAATGAAAAAGTGAAGAAAGCGATTTACGATGATGTTCAAGAACTAAACAAAAGCTTTGGTAAAACAGAGACGGTTAAAAAGTTCGTTCTTCTGCCAAAAGAATGGTGCATTGAAGATGGTGAATTAACACCAACCATGAAGGTAAAACGAAAAGTGATTACCGAAAGATTTAAAGACAAGATTGAAGGAATGTATAGATAATTATAAAGCCTCACTGAAAAGTGGGGCTTTTTTATGCGTTGACCTTAGTCTAAACTATCTTGCTTTTGCAATTCAAGCCAGTCTTCATAAGACACTACTCCCATTTCTGGAAAGGTCTTTCCATCTAGCTTCCCTATAAATTCTAATGAGTGTCCATCAGGATCATCAAAGTAAATAGATACAGCTGGCATCCATGTGAAAACCATGGCTCTTTCCATTTCGTCTTTTAGAAAATTTCTAAATGGAATTGATCTCTCTTTCAACCAGGAAATAGATTCATTTATAACCCATTCTGCGTCACATTCAAAAGCAAAATGTCTCTTATCAATTTTATCTTTAGGAAACTCCCATAAACCAAGCATTTGCTGATTTGCTTCTCCAATCCAGAAAAAGGAAGCTCTACGACCTTCTTCATAATAGCACTGCTCCAAACCTAAAACGTCTTTATAAAAAGCAATGGAACGGTCTAGATCCTCGACATACAAATGTGTTTCGTACAGACCTTTAATAAAGTGATTCGATTTCATGAGGTAGTTTTATTCCAGACAAATATATAAAAGCGAACAAAGACCCAACCATTTTCTGATTGATTTCAACTTACTAGCAGAAAGCATAAAAATGATGGATATGATGGGTAAGATCTTTTTAACACTAGGTATAATAATAACGAGTTTAACAGTGAATGGTCAGTCTAAATTCTCCATTTCATTAGGTGTTGGTGAAATGTATTATAATGGAGATTTAAGAGAGTCCCCTCTTCCTGATCCAAGAACTACACATTTAACTTATGGTGGTGGTGGTTTAAACTATCATTTTAATAATTCTTTATTCATTTCCTACCGATATGCGAAAGGTAAAATTTCAGGTAATGATAGCTATGCTTTATCTGCTGGTAAACAAGATAGAGGTTTATCTTTTGAAGCTCCGGTACAAGAGCACTCTATTCGAATAGGTGTTGATTTATTTAAACTTAAAAGAACTAATCTAAACCTATTTGCTTTTGCAGGTGTTGGTTATGCTAAAATCACTCCTTCCTCCAGTGTTGAAGGTCCTGGTGTACTTAGAGAGATAACCATCCCTTTAGGACTTGGACTAGACTATGAATTAAATAAGTTCCTTGATCTATATGCTGAAGGAACATTCCATGAAACTTTTACCGATTACCTAGATGATGTAAGTGAAAGAGGAAACGCTAAATTGGGAGTTAACTTCATTGATTTGACAGTAGGTATCAGAATTAAATTTGGAAGACCATCTATAAATACGAAGCCTTTAATCGGCGGATATCCTGATTATTTGGGATATGGATGTCCTGGTTTTCAATAGACGAATATTTATCAATCCCGCTTTTCATTTTTATAAAAATGGCCCGTTATATTAGCGGGTCATTTCTTTTTCAGAAAAAAGTATGCAAAACATACATTTTTTAACACAATTTATGTAACACTTTTTGACTCTTCTCGTTTCTGTTTTTGTTATGCAATCCATAATTAATTAATGACAGGAAAAGAGACATATTGTTACAACATCAAAACCACTTGGCACGCTATTTCTAGAATGTATGGCGAACAAGGTTTAGATCACGATATATCTACTTCTACCGGTTTTCTTTTACTTAACATCCATCCTACTGAAGGAACTCCAGCAACTAAGATTGGACCTAAAATGGGATTAGAACCTAGGAGTTTAACTAGAGTTCTAAAAGGACTGGAAGCAAAGGCATGGATTTACAAAGCAAAAGATCCTAAAGACAAAAGGTTAAGCAAAGTTTATTTAACCGATTTAGGACTAAAGAAAAGAGATGTTGCTTCAAAGGCAGTGTACGATTTCAACGAAAAACTTTACAGTAAAATTTCGAAAAAGAAAATGGACACTTTCATGGAAGTAATGGACATAATCAATAACGAATTAGAAATCATCAAAGAAACTAACCAGTAAATGAAAAACAGAAAAATCACTAAAGTTGCTATTTTAGGTTCTGGTGTAATGGGATCAAGAATTGCTTGTCACTTCGCTAATATTGGAGTACAGGTTCTTTTACTCGATATCGTTCCAAAGGAACTAAACGAAAAAGAAAAGAAAAAAGGTCTTGATGAAAACCATCCTTTATTCAGAAATCGAATTGTAAATGATTCTTTAACATTTGCTGTTAAATCGAACCCTTCGCCTCTTTATAATAAAAAGAAATCGTCTTTAATCAAAACAGGAAACTTCACGGATAACATGAAGGACATCGCTGATTGTGATTGGACAATTGAAGTGGTAATCGAAAACTTAGATATTAAAAAGTCTGTCTTCTCTGAAGTTGAAAAATTCAGAAAACCAGGTTCTTTAATTACTTCTAATACTTCTGGTATTCCAATTCATATGATGTTGGATGGTAGAAGCGATGATTTCAAGAAGCATTTCTGTGGAACACACTTCTTCAACCCTCCTAGATACCTTAAGTTATTAGAAATCATACCTACTCCTTCTACGGATCAAGGTGTTGTTGATTTCTTAATGCATTACGGAGACTTATTCTTAGGTAAAACAACTGTTCTTTGTAAAGATACTCCTGCTTTCATTGCCAATAGAATTGGTGTTTTTGGAATCATGAGTCTTTTCCACTTGGTGAACGACATGGATCTTACAGTTGAGGAAGTTGACAAACTAACTGGTCCTGTACTTGGAAGACCAAAATCTGCGACATTCAGAACTTGTGACGTTGTTGGTTTAGATACACTTGTAAAAGTGGCTAAAGGAGTTGAAGATAATTGTCCGAACGATGAGTCTAAATCTCTATTCGCTATCCCAAGTTATATCAGCTCAATGGTTGATAACGGATGGTTAGGTTCTAAATCTAAACAAGGATTTTACAAGAAAGTAAAAGATGCAAAAGGTAAAAGCGAAATACTTGTTTTAAACCTTAATACACTTGAATACCAGTCTAAATCAAAGGTTAAGTTTGCTACTCTTGAAGCAGCTAAATCAGTAGATGATTTAAAAACTAGAATGAAAGTTCTAGCAAGTGGTAAAGACAAGGCTGGTGAATTTTACAGAAAATCATTTACAGGTCTATTTGCTTATGTAGCTAACAGAATTCCTGAAATATCAGATGAGATCTTTAAGATTGATCAAGCCATGAATACTGGTTTTGGTTGGGAATTAGGTCCTTTTGAAATCTGGGATGCTGTAGGTGTTAAAAATGGAGTTGACTTCATTAAAGCTTCTGGTGCTGCAGTAGCAACGTGGATTGAAGACATGATAACTTCTGGTGCTGATTTTTTCTACAAAATTGAAAATGGTAAAAAGCTTTGCTATAACCCAGCAACAAAAGCTTACGAATCTATTCCAGGAACTGAAGATTTCATTATCCTAGACAACCTAAGACAAGATTCTATTGTTTGGTCTAATAGCGATGCTACATTATTCAACTTAGGTGATGGTGTACTTAACCTTGAATTCCATACCAAAATGAATACGATGGGTGGCGGTGTTCTTCAGGGAATCAACAAAGCTATCGATATCGCTGAAACAGATGGTTGGAATGGTTTAGTTATTGGAAACCAAGGAGCTAACTTCTCTGCTGGTGCAAACCTAGGAATGGTATTCATGTTCGCAGTAGAACAAGAGTACGATGAAATTGACTTTGCTATAAGACATTTCCAAAATACAATGATGAGAGTAAGATACTCTTCTATTCCAGTTGTAGTTGCTCATCACGGATTAGCACTTGGTGGTGGATGTGAGATTTCACTTCACGCTGATGCTATTCAAGCTTCTGCTGAAACCTATACAGGTTTAGTTGAAGTTGGTGCAGGAGTTATACCTGGTGGTGGTGGAACCAAGGAGTTTGCCTTAAGGTTATCTGATTCATTCACTGAGGGAGATATTCAATTACCAAGCTTAAAAGAGAAATTCTTAACGATTGGAATGGCTAAGGTTTCAACATCTGCTGAGGAAGCTTTTGATTTAGGTATCTACGTAAGAGGTAGAGATCATATTTCAATTAACCAAAATAGATTATTAACTGATGCAAAAAGAAGAGTTTTAGAACTTCATGAAGAAGGATATACTCGTCCGATCGAAAGAACAGATATCAAAGTTCTTGGTCAACAAGGATTAGGTATGGTTTACGCTGGTGCAAACACCATGTACTCTGGTAAATACATTTCGGATCATGACAGAAAAATATCTAAGAAATTGGGTTATGTTCTTTGTGGTGGAGACCTTTCTGCTCCTACGAAAGTATCAGAACAGTATCTACTGGATCTTGAAAGAGAAGCATTTATGTCGCTTTTATGTGAAAGAAAAACACTGGAAAGAATACAATCGATTTTAACAACTGGTAGACCGTTGAGGAATTAATTTGTCTTAGTTGATAGTGAATAGTGGTTAGGAATTAGGGACTTAACTCAAAACTTTGAACTATGAACATCGCACTTTAAAAATTGATTATTGTTAGTCAATCCCTAAACACTAACAACTAAACACTAAACACTAGAACAAAATGAAAGCATATATAGTATCAGGATATCGTTCAGCTGTAGGTAAATCTAAAAGAGGTGGCTTCCGTTTCTTTAGACCAGATGACCTGGCAGCACAAGTAATAAAAAAGGTAGTTGGTGATTTCCCAGATTTAGATCATAGTAGAATCGATGATGTAATTGTTGGAAATGCAACTCCTGAAGCAGAGCAAGGATTAAACATTGGTAGAATGGTTTCTTTAATGGCTTTAGATACAGTTACCGTTCCTGGGATGACAGTGAATCGTTATTGTTCTTCTGGTTTAGAAACTATCGCCTTAGCCAGTGCTAAAATTAATGCTGGAATGGCAGATTGTATCATCGCAGGTGGTGTTGAAACAATGTCTCCTATACCATTTGGTGGATGGAAAATCATTCCTAATTACAACGTTGCTAAAGACAATCCAGATTGGTACTGGGGAATGGGATTAACTGCTGAACAAGTAGCTAATGATTACAATGTATCTAGAGAACAGCAAGATGAATTTGCATTCCATTCTCATGCAAAGGCCTTAAAAGCTTTAGAAAATGGAACTTTCAACGAAGACATCGTTCCTGTTGAAGTGGAGGAAATCTTCTTAGATAAAAACGAGAAAAAACAAACTCGTTCTTTTACAGTAGACACAGATGAAGGTCCAAGAAAAGGGACAAACATGGAAGCTCTTGCTAGACTAAGACCAGTATTTGCTCAAGGAGGGTCGGTTACAGCTGGTAACTCTTCTCAAACTTCTGATGGAGCTGCATTTGTTATGGTAATGAGTGAAAAAATGGTGAAAGAACTAGGAATCGAGCCAATAGCTCAATTAGTATCTTACCATGTTTCAGGTTTAGAACCAAACATTATGGGAGTTGGTCCTATCTACGCTATTCCTGAAGCAATCAAAAAAGCAGGATTAACTCAAAACGATATTCAGCAAATTGAATTGAACGAAGCATTTGCTTCTCAAAGTGTTGCCGTAGTTAGAGAATTAGGAATTGATCCTGATATAGTAAATGTAAATGGTGGAGCCATTGCCTTAGGTCACCCACTTGGATGTACTGGAGCGAAGTTATCTGTTCAACTTTTCAATGAAATGAGAAGAAGAGATCAGAAATACGGAATGGTAACCATGTGTGTTGGTACTGGACAAGGTGCTGCCGGAGTATTTGAATTATTGAAATAAAACATTAAAAACATAGCCTTATGGAAGAGAACAAAAAAGTAGTTAAAGGAGGAGAATTCCTTATTAAAGAATCTGATTTCAATACAACATTTACTCCGGAAGAATGGTCGGAAGAGCAAAGAATGATGTCTGACTCTTGTAAAGAATTCTTAGAACAAGAAGTTTATCCAAACCTGGATAGAATTGACTCAATGGAAGAAGGACTTATGCCTTCGATACTAGAAAAAGCAGGTGAACTTGGTTTACTTTCTATTTCTATTCCAGAGAAATTTGGAGGATTTGAAAAAGACTTTAATACTTCATTATACATTAATGAAGCTACTGGTTCTGGACACTCTTTTGCAGTATCACTTGCAGCTCATGCAGGAATTGGAACTTTACCAATCCTATATTATGGTAACGAAGAGCAAAAAGCTAAATATTTACCAAACTTAGCGACAGGAGCATGGAAAGCATCATATTGCTTAACTGAACCTGGTTCTGGTTCCGATGCAAATTCAGGAAAAACAAAAGCAGTTTTAAGTGAAGATGGTAAAACGTATACTATCAACGGACAAAAGATGTGGATCACAAATGGTGGATTTGCAGATATCTTTGTTGTTTTTGCTAAAATTGGTGATGATGATAACTTAACTGGTTTCATCGTTGAAAAAGATTTCGGTGGGATTACTTTAAACCCTGAAGAGCACAAGATGGGAATTAAAGGATCTTCTACTCGTCAGGTATTCTTTACAGATTGTAAAGTACCAGCTGAAAACTTATTAGGAGAAAGACAAGGTGGATTTAAAATTGCATTAAACATCTTAAATATTGGTAGAATTAAGCTTGCTGGAGCAGCATTAGGGGCATCAAAGAAAATCATTAATAACTCTGTAAACTATGCTAACGAGAGAAGTCAGTTTGGTAGATCTATATCTAAATATGGAGCGATCAAAAAGAAATTATCAGAGCAAGTAATTAGAGCTTTCGCTACTGAATCTGCTTTATATAGATGTGGACAAAACATTGATTTAGCTACTGAAGAACTACTTGCAACTGGAATGGAAGAAGCAAAAGCTAAACTAAAAGGTGTTGAAGAATACGCAGTTGAAGCAGCTATCCTAAAAGTTTACGGATCAGAAGCATTGGATTTCATTGCTGATGAAGGTGTACAAATCTATGGTGGTATGGGTTACTCTGCTGATGCACCAATGGAAAGATCTTATAGAGATTCTAGAATTAACAGAATCTTTGAAGGAACGAATGAGATTAACAGAATGCTAACGGTTGATATGATCTTAAAGAAGGCTATGAAAGGTCAACTAGATCTTATGGGTCCTGCTCAAGCTGTTGGTAAAGAATTAATGAGTATTCCTGATTTTGGAGCTGAAGACGAAACGTTATTTGCTGCTGAACACAAATACTTAAAGAACTTCAAGAAAGCAGTATTAATGATTGCTGGTGATGCTGTTCAAACATTCATGACAACGCTAGCTAAAGAGCAAGAAATCATTATGAACTTATCTGATATGTTAATTGATATTTACATTGCAGAGTCTATGTTATTGAGAGTTCAAAAAATCCATGCAACTAAGGGAGACGAAGCTAGTGCAGTTTATGTTGATATGTTAAAAGTATTCTTTAATGATGCTGCAAACAGAATTAACCTAAACGGTAAAGAAGCTATTACTTCTTTCGCTGAAGGAGACAAAATGAGAATGATGATGTTAGGATTAAAGCGTTTCTCTAAAACAGCACCTGTTAATACTAAAGAAGCTAGAAGAAGAATCGCATCTAAACTAATCGAAGAAAACAAGTATTGTTTCTAAGAGTAGTTGATTAATATTTCAAATGGAAAGCCACTCTGAAAAGTGTGGCTTTTTTATTAATATTCAGAATGATTTACGGAACTTATAATTAGAGTCTGCGTAATGCTTTTAACAATTTTATTTATGAGCAAAAAAGCGATTGTTTTCGGGGCATCTGGATTGGTAGGTTCAAACTTGGTTGAACTACTTTTGGAGCATCCTGAATATCGTGAAGTTGAAATATTCACACGTAAACGTTCTCAGTTTTCGCATGATAAATTAAAAGAGAAAATCACCCCTTTTCAGAACATTCATGAGGAGTTAAAATCGATTAATGGTGATACTATTTTTTTCTGTATTGGTACAACTATAAAGAAAGCAGGGAGTAAGGAAGTTATGACTCGAATTGACCAAGAGATTCCAAATGAGATCGCTCAGATAGCTTCGAAAAACGGTGTCAAAACTTTTGCATTAGTTTCGAGTATTGGAGCAAATCCTAACTCTAGGACGTATTACACAAAACTTAAAGGAGAAACAGAGAATTTAATAAAGACTCAGTTTCCAACAAAACACATCATTGCTAGACCTTCTTTACTACTTGGAGAAAGAAGTGAATTCAGGTTAGGAGAACTGATTTCTAAAGGATTGTTTAAAGCTTTATCATGGTCTTTTGTAGGTCCACTTAAACGATATAAGGGTATACAGGCTAGAGACGTAGCAAAAGCGTTAATTCGATTTGATTTAAAGTGTAAGTTCGGAACCTTTGAGTCTGATGTAGTTCGATCAAATGCGAACTCCTAGCATGGCTATATCATCAATCTGTTGCTCTGTGCCTTTCCATCTGTAGAACTCATCTATAAGTCTTTCTCTTATTTCAACCAAGTCAGTCTTATCGTGTTCATCGAAAAACATCAATAATCTTTTTATAGAATACTTCCTTCTTCTTCCCCCTCCTAATTGATCGGTAAATCCGTCGGTAAACGAAATAACTAAATCGTCATCTTGAAGTTGAAAAGACTGTTCTTTAAATGGTTTTTGAGCTTCATGTAAGCCAACAGGTTGTTGATCTCCTTTAAGGATCACTCTTTCTTTTCCTCTATAGATTAACAAATCACTATAAGCTCCTGCAAAAGTTAACTCCTTGGTTTTCTTATCCATCATACAAAGAGAGAGATCTAAACCGTCATGACGCTCATTGTCTTTGTCCTTAGTTAAGCTCTTTATGATTTTTACTCTAAGTTCATTAAGAATTAGTGAAGGACTCAGATTGTCTTTATTGGTAAGTACTATCTCTTGCATTAAAGACATGGATATCAAACTCATAAATGCTCCAGGAACTCCATGACCCGTGCAATCTGCAACTGCCCAAATCATTTTATCAGATGTCTCATGTGACCAATAAAAATCTCCACTAACGATATCTCGAGGTTGATATAAAACAAAGTAACTTTTGAACCTTTCCTTAAAGACATCTGTATTTGGAAGCATTGCTTTTTGAATACTTTCTGCGTATTCCAAACTATCGGTAATGGCCTGATTTTTATCGTTAATCATTTCATTGATTTCCGCCAACTTGGACCTTTGCACTTCTATCCTACCTGTTCTTTCTTCCAGAATAAGCGCCTGTACTCTCAATTTCTGTTGTAACCGAATAGATGATCTTCTAAACAGAAAAATCATCAAGGAAAACGAAAACATCGAAAGCATTAAAATAACCGGAGAAAAAATCGGTGCAGGATGCACGAAAGCAAAGCCTGAAACCATTACTATACTATATATTAAAAAAGACAACAAAATTTTGACTGTCTTCATCAATAAAGCGGGTGCTGAAATTAAGATAAACGACCCTAAAGCATAGCCTATTGTATAATCTTGTGTGTACATGGTATAAGAGAACCATAGTATACACAGAAATGACATTGCGTAAACAGGGAGTAAATAGTTTTTCCTGAAATAGTCAAATAAAAAGGTAAGCGATACTAGGGTCAAACATAAAACCGAAAGGATCAATCGAAGAATCAATGAATCAGATTCATCTCCATTAAGTACATGAATGAAACCGAAAACAGGAAACATAATTCCTGAAAACAATCCAAAGAAACGTATCAAGCCTAATTCATTTTTGAACAAGCCTGTCTTTAACATTTTCAACTCTTAACCAAATTAACTTCGTACTTCAATAAAGATGCAAACTCCTCTCCTGCAAGCTCCATCTCAAAATCATCATCTTCATACCTCCAATTAAACTCTAAATCAGTCGATGGAATGGCTTCTAATTTTTTAAATAATTCCATTAAAATTTTAGATGAAGCCATATTGAAATAAACAATTGTTGCTTCTAAAACAGTTTTACTATTAGGCTCTTTTATATAGTTATCTAACCAATCAAATACCTCGTTGTAAAATGACTTTACGTTTTCAGGATATGAGTATCCTGATATTTTAAGTATGCCCGTTTCAGCGTTAAAATCTATTCCCGGTGTATCCTTCTTCTCTTCTTTTATTAATTCCTTCATTCGTTCTTAGTATCGTACGGTAGTGCAGTGAAGTGAAGTGTTATGCCAAATTTAGTAAAAAGAATTATCTTGTTTCCTTCCCTTGACGTCTACCATTTCTAAACTTATTACGCTCGGTAATTTCTCCGTATTCATCCCAGAAAGTCCAAACCCCATCACGTCTATCGTTAACATATCCACCTTCAGATTCTAACTCTCCATTCCAGTGCCAAGTCTTCCATTGACCACTTTTCTTTCCTCCTGAATACATTCCTTCAAACTTTTGCTGACCTGTATTATACCAAGAAGCCCAAAGGCCAGTTTTTATTCCATCCTTATACGTTTCTTGCTTCATTAAGGTCCCTTCAGAATACCAAGCTTTAACCTCGCCATGCAGTTTTCCGTTTTGAAAAGTAACTGCGTAACGTTTTTGCCCATCAGGATAGTACATTTCCCAAGTTCCTTGCTTCATTCCGTTTTTGAAATTACCAGAGAACATCAAATGCCCATCTCCATCAAAATGCTTCCAAACTCCTTCTTTTTTGTTATCAACGTAATTTCCTTGAAGACTAACTTCACCGTTTGGGTGATAGTATTTCCACTCTCCTAAACGCAGGTATTTTCCCTCCTTCAATTTCGTACCATCGTCATAGTATTCAATTAAAGTCTCAAATTCTTCATCAATAATATCTAATAAAGAATCTCCTATTTCAGCTAGTGTCTCTCTCTCGTCCTTTTTCTTTTCTTTCTTTTTCTTACCTCCTTTTTGAGCATTCAATGATACACTCAAGAATATGGCAATTAGTATTAAAAACTTATATCTCATTTTAACCTCCTAATTTTCTATTTAATCTTTCTGCTCGTTCACGTCTTTTTTCTTCCCTGCGCTTTTCTTTAGCAGCTCTTTCTTCATCAGACATATTTGCTCCATAAGTCGGAGTTGGTTGAGCTGGTTTTTCAGCAGGAGCATCCTTTTCTACGGGAGACTCTTCTACTTTGACTTCAACTTTATCCTCTGTCTTTTCGATAACTTCTTCCACAGTTTCAACTGGTTTCTCAAGCTCTTTCACTTCAACCTTAGCTTTCTCCTCAACAACTTTTACTGGAACTTCTTCCGGTTTTTCTGCTACTACAGCTTCCGCCTTAGCCTCAGGTGCTTCCGTTTTTACTACTGGTGCTTCCTCCACTTTATCTTCCACATTTGCTTGTTTAGCTAATTCAGCTTCTCTAGCAGCTTTTGCTTCCTGACGTTGTCTTTTCCTCTCTTCTCTAGCACGCTTTCTTTCCGCTTTTTCATCATCACTTACTCCTGATGATTCAACAGGAACCTCCACATTCTCCTTTTTCACTGGTTTAGTAGCCGCAGAAGGAGCAGGAACCACGATCTCTTTCTCTTTTATAACCTGAGTCGACTTAGGTGGCGTAATATTTGTTCCTCCTGAAATAGACGTTTTATGCTTACGTTTTGGACGTTTAAAATTAAATTCTTTCACCTCTTCACCTTCTGAAGTAGACTTTCCTTTCATTTTAAATTTCGCAGGTCGCTTATCATCTGAAGCTTCGTCAACTTCCTCTCCTTTTTTCCTTTTTCCTTTTCGCTTTTTTACTTTTCGTTTCTTCTTCGCTTTAATTAGTTTGAAATATCTCTTAATTGACTCAATCAAACCACTAACAATAGGAATCTTGAACCCACTGAAATTGATGTTCGAGAAATAATCTAAAGTCCTTTTCAACCAATCGTTATAAACCGAAATAAAACACAAAACAGACATTGCCCATATTACTCCTAAGTTTAGCCAGAATGTGTAAACATAATTACCAAATAACGGCTTATAAGCGCTATAGAAATGAGCGTTTAAAAAGCTTCCTTGTTTTGGTGTTCTATATATCGGATCTGAAACCTGCTCAAATCTTCCATCTATAATCTTCACCTTATCCAAAGATGTTCCATTTTTAACCAAATTATTTAAACTTTCATTCGAATACTTATTTCTTTTGTTCGTATAGTTTTCTGGTCCTGCAATAGACTCCATCTCCTCCATTTTCATGTCAAGGTGATCAGTAACTTTTACAAACATTTGAGAATAATGATCCGTCCAATCATCCAAGTAGTACTTCAATTCAGTCGCTACTTCTTGATTAAAGTTTTTTGGTGAGATCAAACTCGTTTTATAAAACCTTAATTCATCTGGTAATCCCTCATTCTCCTCTTCAATAGCAGAACGAATAGCCGTTACATTCTCTAAATAAATATCGTTTGCTTCCTCACTTAAATCGTCTTCAAGTTTAAAGCATTCGTTAATTCTTAATTTAATCTCAGGAATTAAATAAGCTAGCTTATAATCCAAGTCACTCTCTGCTTTATGGAAAGTAAATAAGTCTTTTTCAAATTCATTATTGGCAAATTGATCAACAGCTAGAGCTTCAAAAGCCCATCTGGAAACCATAATTTCCGCTAAAGCTGGAACCTTATTACTACCTCCACCGATAGCCTTATTGATTTTATCGAAGCTAAACATGGCTCCTGATAAAATCATTTGAGGAATCAGTATTAATGGAATCAAAATATATATCGTAACCGCAGAATTGAAACTTGCCGAAATATTTAACCCCAGTAAATTTGCAAATACAGACACAGAGAATAGTACAAACCAATACTCCATAAACATTCCGTTTATGTCTAGCATCATGTTTCCAACCATCACAAAGGTTAAGGTTTGAAAGGCTGAAATGGTTGTCATTATCCCTACCTTCGACATCAAATAAGACATCTTACTTAGGTTCAAAAACTTCTCTCTTTTAAGAATTCTTCTGTCCTTAATGATTTCTTCAGCAGACACTGTTAACCCCATGAACAAAGCAACAACAATACTCATGAACATGTAAGCCGGAATATTGTCATTGTTGTAGAACATATAATTCTTAGCGTCTCCTGAATGCTTTACAATCATCGCCAATACAAACGCCAATAAAGGAGCTTCTAAAGTATTGATCCACATATACTGAGCATTCTTCAGTTTTGAAAGAACATCTCTTTTAATAAATGTAGTCCACTGCTTAATCTTAGTAGGAATAAATAAAGTACTTGGTGGCTCTTCTTTAGCATCCTCTACTTTTTCAAACTTGATCTCTTCTTTAAAATATCTATTCCATTGTACCGAAGAAACCTTCCTACCATCTAAATGACGGCCATAATCATCAACCAGTTTGGCATCAATAATATTGAATATCAATTCAGGGTTTACATTTCCACATGTATTACACTCTCCTGAAGTTGAATCGACTTGATTTGCTTTTCTTTTGAAATAGTGAATTGCTTCAACCGGGTTACCATAATAGATAGGGTAACCACCCGTATCCATGATAAACATCTTATCAAACATCTTATAGATATCTGAAGACGGCTGGTGAATAACAACAAATATGATTTTACCTTTTAAACCCAATTCTTTTAAAAGGTCCATGATGTTTTCTGAATCTCTAGACGACAAACCTGAAGTAGGCTCATCAACAAACATTACAGAAGGTTCACGGATTAGCTCCAGACCAATATTTAAACGTTTTCTTTGTCCACCCGAAATCGTTTTCTCTAAAGGGTTTCCAACTTTCAAGTCTTTCGTTTGCAATAAATCCAAACTCTTCAACAAATCGATAATCGCTGTATGAAGCTCTTCATCAGACAGATTATCTAAACATAGCTTACCGTTGTAATACAGGTTTTCATAAACCGTTAATTCATCAATCAGTAAGTCATCCTGAGGAACATATCCAATAACTCCTTCAACTTTATCTTTATCCTTATGAATATCGATTCCATTAATCTTAACAGTTCCACTAGTTGGTGCTTCGTTACCGTTTAATACATTCAATAGAGTCGATTTACCAGCTCCTGATGCCCCCATTATCCCTACGAGCTTTCCAGTCTCTTCAGAAATGGTAACACCTCTTAAACCAATTCCTCCATTATCAAAAACGTATTGAATGTTATTCGCATTGAAGGAAATATTAACGTCAATCGAATCCTTCAGGTATCGAGCAACAATTTCAGAATAGTATATTGGTTTACCTGTTGGAACTTTTATCGTTGTTCCATGAGGAAAAATATAAACTGACTCTTCAACTATTGGAAGACCGGCCATTACCAGGTTCTTATTCCCTATAGCCTTAGCAAAATATAATTCTGAACTAGGCGATTTTAAGAATACTACCTTACCAACAAAGTTTTCTATGTATAAAAACTTCGCTTTAATATCTAATTCCTTCTGATTCTTACGAACTTTTCTTTTCCTTTGCTTCTTCTCTCCTTCACGATTGACACCGTCTGCTACTAAGAATTGTTCCGAATCAAATGATTCTAACTCTTTACTAAATACAAAAGTTTGAATATTTTGATACTCTTCTCCTTCGATTTTAAACACTGTTGCAACAGTATCTACAATTTCCTTAGCTAAGGTGCTGTCATTTTTATCAGCATGAACCAATTCAAGTAAACGTATAAATACAATTACTTTTTGCTTAACCTCTAGTGTCTTATTGATTTTCTTACATGCTGCTAGAGTCCTAACGGAATCCCCTACCGATGTAAGTTTCTTCTTCTTTGGACCGTCCGCTTTCT
This sequence comes from Flavobacteriales bacterium, assembly GCA_965661855.1. GTDB lineage: Bacteria > Bacteroidota > Bacteroidia > Flavobacteriales_C > CBFIFL01 > CBFIFL01. The sequence continues at coordinate 40,780 of CBFIFL010000007.1, read as the reverse complement.
GCTTATCATAACCAGACTCTTTATCGAACAAGGTTAGATACTCAGGTACCTGTTCAGGACCGATTTGCTGTCGCAAGAATAACTCTACATATCCTCTCTGCTCCTCCGTAATTATATCGCCCTGCTTGGTAATAATACCAAACAGTTGCATCAGTGCTTTAAGTATCTCTTCACTCATAGCGTAATCGCTCTTTTATTAATCCACCACCTCGATTTCCGCCTCCGCTTTCTTGTATTTAACAACTTTAAACTCCGTTCTACGGTTTAATCGCTGTTCTTGTTCCGTTGTAGCCTTTTTAATTACAGGTTTATTTTCTCCATACCCTATTGAAATTACTTTCTGACGTGGAACTCCTTTTCTAACTAAGTAGTTTTCAACGGATTTTGCTCTTTGCTGAGATAAGGCCAAGTTGAATTCTGCGGACCCCACTTGATCTGTATGAGAGCCAATCTCAATTCGTTCTACGTTTGGATTAGATTTCAAGAAATCAACCAACCTATTCAATGATTCTTTCGACGTTTGATTGATTTTTACCGAACCATAATCGAAATAAATACTCGTTAAATTAATGTTTTTATCCTCTTTGATTTCCTTTATTTCAAAAGACAAATCAATATTCTTGTTTCTTTCATCCTCTAATCCGAATGTCTCTATATTCTTATTCTCTTGGAAAAACCCTTCTTTAGTAACTGATACTACATATTTATCATCTTCTCTAAGCTTTAGTGCATAGTTACCTAAAGAATCCGTTTGTGTTCTGTGAATGATCTTATCATTTTTATACACTTTAACCGATGCATTTGGTACAGATAAACCATCATACTTAACCGTTCCGTTAGCTTCAAACTCTTGTTTGTAATCCAGGTAAAAGATAATTTCTGGATTCTCTTGAGACAATAAATCTTCTGGTATAAATGTAATCTGTTTAGACTCAAAACCATTCTTTAATACAGATACCGTATAGATTTCACTAGGTCTTAACTCATAGGTAAATCGTCCTTCATGATCAGTAGTTGTAGTACCATAATCTTCTCCTTCTTCGAAGAACTTAACCTCAACATCAAATAACGCTTTATCGTTATTAAACACGCGTCCCATGATCTTCGTTTCAATGCTTAACGTTTCAACATTCAACTTATCTTTTACAACAATAACATCGTCTTTTACCACTTGCTTCGGAATAAAGCTGTACAAGTACTCTTCATAACCATCTAGCTTAACTTCCACTGTGTAGTTACTTGATTCAGCAGAATTAAAAGCAAGTCTATTTTCAATGATTTCTACACTTCCTGTTAACTCTCCATCTTTATACAAACTAGCTTTTCCTGACAATTCTTCCTTGTTTTCAAAAACAAATATGGTTTTAATATAACCTGGAACTGACTCCAACATTCTATCCAATTGAGAGTTTAATCCAAGCTCCTTCAATGCCATTAGAACTGGTTGAGAATATAAATCTGCCGGCTGAGAACTCAACTCAGGAAATGAAATTCCGCCGTCAAGTTGCTTCGAGTCAATATTGATTTCGTGAATTCCTTTTTCATCCTGAACATACATTTTATATGATCCATCTGGTAAATCTATATCTAGGTTTCCTAAGTCATCTGTTCTGTATTTTCCTACTATCACTCCGTCCTTCTCAATTAAAACCAATTGATTAGCTAAACTCATTCCACCCATTGAAACCGGAATACTTCTAGACTTAGAACCAAGGTTAACACCTTCTTTTATTTCATCCAAGTCATCTGGTAAAGCCGGGGCATTTAACGAAAGACCTTTTGTTTTAGGGTTTAACAATAAATCCGAAGAAATCTTTGTACTTACTACTTCTCCATCATGCAAGTACTCTATACTATACATTCCCTTAGGAGCAATAGCTAAATCGATTCGACCATTTTCATCCGTTTCCAATACCTGAACATTTCCATTTTCATCTACTAATCGGATCGTTTTATTAGCCAGTGACAATCCATTCATGTCATTTATAGCCAATTTCCCCATCATCAATGACCCTCTTGTTTCTAAACCAAGAATGTCATCTTCTTTTAATTCAGGAAGCGCAATGGATAATTCTTTCGAGTCAATTAACAATGAAGGCTTTAGTGGCTTAGTCAAAACCGTGCCGTCTTCAATATATTCCAATTGATAATCCATACTTGGGTCCAGACTTAAATCTAAATATCCATTTTCATCCGTTTCCATGATGATAATCTCTCCATTCGCATCAATCAACCTTACAGGTGCATTAGCCAATACATCACCATTAAAACTGGTCATTTTAAGCCTACCCATCGCAAGACCCTCCTTCATTGATAAACCTAGGATATTGTCCTCATTAAGCTCCGGTAAAGTAATCGTAAGTTCTTTCTGTTCAATCAGGATATCAGTCTGAACTTCTTGTTTTAACACTTCTATCCCTTTGATATACTCCAAACTATAGTTCATGTCTGGCTTTAACTCCACATCCAACAAACCATTTTCGTCTGTTTCTCCAATCAATATTTCACCATTCTCATCAACTAATCTTACCGGCGCATTAGCAACAATACTTCCATCAAACTCTTGAACCTTCAATTTACCTACAGCTAAATTCTCTCCGGCTAAACTCACAGGAGCAGTTGATGGAGGAAGCACTAAACTTTTTTGCTTAGAGTCTACCAATAAATTCGGTTTAAACTCTTTTTTCAATACCTCTCCATTTTTGATGTACTCTAAAGAGTATCCCATTCCCGGTTTTAACTCTACATCCAAATAACCACGCTTATTCGTTTCAGTAATTATTACTTCTCCGTTTTCATCAATTAACCTAACCGGTGCATTTGGAAGAACATTACCATCAAATTCTTTCAATGTTAACTTCCCTACAACAAGATCATTATCCAACTCTAAACCTAGCACGGTGTCCTCATCAATCGCAGGAAGAATAACTTTTTTGCTACCGTTAGACATCAATTGACCTGGGTTGATTTCTTTCTTAAGTACAACACCATCTTTAATGTACTCAAGTGTATAAGATAAAGTTGGATCTAATCCTAAGTCCAAATATCCTTTACCGTTAGTCTCAGAAATAATCACCTCTCCATTTTCATCAATTAATCGAACCGGTGCATTAGCCACCAAGTCTCCATTCGCTTCTAAAATCTTCATTAAACCAATCGCTGTTCCTCCTTGGTCAACTAATCCTAAGGCATCATCCTCATCAATACTTGGTAAACGAATTTCTTTATCAGCTGAAGCAATCAGTTGATACGGTTCAATTCTCTTTTTAAGAACCACACCATCTTTAATGTACTCGAGTGTGTAATTTAAATCTGGATTTAATTCTAAATCTAAGAACCCTCTACCATCAGTTTCTCCAATAATTACATTCCCATTTTGATCAACTAACCTTACTGGCGCATTAGCTAATAAGTCACCTGAAGCTGAAAGTAATTTTAATTTACCTTGTGCTATATCAGCGTCCATATTAAGACCAAGAATTTCATTTTCAGATAAAGAAGGCAATACAATTTGTGTCTCTTGATTCTTTTCTAAATCCAACGGATTAACAATCTGCTTCAACATTTGACCGTCCTGTAAATATTGAATTTGATATATTTTATTTGGATCTAACTCTACCGACAATCTTCCATCAGCATCCGTTTTGGCAAGAATCATTTCTCCATTTTCGTCAACTATTCTTATATCCTTTTCGACTAATGGTTCTCCAATATCTGTCAATATTTTCATCATTCCAGATAAGCTTCCTTCCTTAGCATCTAATCCATAGATACTATCCTTTGTTCCATCTTTTTCAATGTCGATTGCCAACTTGTAAATTCCGTCTTCGAACTTCAAGTCATTTTTAGATATTTCTACTACGTATTCTTCATCTCCTTCAACAACCCTTACTTTCAAATTCTTATCTACATCCAATATTTCTCCTAAAACTCCTGATGAATCCGTTTGATTTAAGGATACCAAGGCATCATCTAATAATAATTCAACCTGATTTAAAGCAAGGGGCTTACCGTTCTTTACTACAACTAAAGCTAACTTCTCCTGCTCTTCACTACCTTCAGGTATATTCAAGAATAACTCTTCCACTTTAATCTCATCAAAGAAAATATCAAAGTCCTCTAATATAGCCGGATCAGAATCAGCCTTAGTAGGAAGACTCAAGACTTCTTCATCATTGGTTTGCATTAACTCCGGGACAAAAGAATATGAACCAAGTAAACTATTTTGGTCTTTAGGTTTGATTGTATAAAGTCCTTTCGGATCTAAATCTGCCGTTTCAATTACACCAAACTCGTCAGATGATATTTCTTTAACTAATTTTCCATCTTTCCATAATTCAAAGATTTGATTCGGCAAGATATCACCTACACCAATCACCTGGATCGTCCCATCAATCTTAGCATTATATAAAGTCCAACCTAAACGATCTTTTACTTTAGGATCAATGGTTAACTCACTTTTAATTATTGGCAAGCCATTGTCTTTTAAATCAAATATTTTAATTCCACCATTTTTAGCATTAAGTGGAATAAATACATATTCTTGAACAACTTCTAAATCTGAAATTGGTTTGATTGAATATTCCTTTGTTGGATCTAGATGATTCAAATCTATCTCTCCTTTGCTGTTAGACTGAATCTCTCCGATTAACTCACCATCCTGGTACAATAGGAATGTTTCGTTTGCTAAAGTTCTAGACTTGTGTTGTATTAAAACTAGACCGTTTAATTTTCCAGCTTCTTGCTTCCATCCTAAACCTTTAGAACTAAGCTTTGAAACCAATAAGTTTTCATCGGATTGAAAATCAAATACCTTTTGATCTTCTTGATATGCTTTCTTAGGAGTGAAATTGAAGTCCTCCATATCAGACCTTTTATTTAACGGCTTGATAGAGTAATTCTGATCTGGATCTAGGTATTCTAAACTCATTAATCCGTTTTCATCCGTGTCTAATTCGCCAACTAGTTCGCCATCCTTGTAAACCATGAACGTTTCATTACTAAGAAGTTCCTCATCGTTATTAATTTGAATCTTAGCATTTAACTTTCCAGACGATAAGTCCTCTTCCCAACCAAGTAAGAACTCATTTTTAGGCTCTACTAATAATTGTTGCTTTTCTTTGCGTTCTTCTTCTAATGATGCTAATTCATTCATTAAATCTTGATCTTTCTGGAAGTCAAAAAGCTGAACGTTCTCTTTTTTAGCATTCTTTGGAGTAAAACTAAATTCTTCCATTCCTGGTTTAGGATCTAGTGGTTTAATGGTATACTTCTCATTCGGATCTAAATATTCCAGACTCATCAATCCATTTTCGTCTGTATCTAACTCACCTACTAATTCATCTCCTTTGTAAACCATGAAGGTTTCTTCGCTTAGTAGTTCATCGTCATTATTAATCTGAACTCTACCAGTAATCTTCCCGGAACTTGGATCGTCTTCCCAACCAATTAAGTTTTTGTTAATTGGACTCAATAACAATTTCTCTCTATCCTTTTGTGATGAAACTTCTGCACCAGGCATTACTTCTCCACTTAGTTTAAAATCAAATAGTTTTACATTGTCATCCTTTGCCTCTTTAGGTATAAAATCAAACTCTTCCATTCCTGATTTAGGATCCAATGGTCTTAACGTATACTTTTCATTCGGATCTAAACTAGCTAAACTCATCAATCCATTTTCGTCTGTTTCCAGCTCTCCAACCAAGTCATCACCTTTGTAGATCATGAACGTTTCATTCTCTAAAATGTAATTATCATTATTGATTTGAATTCTAGCTCCTAATTTTCCAGACGATGCTTCTTCACTCCAACCAATTAAATCTAAGTTTTTAGGCGACAACAACAATAACTCCTTTTCTTTTTGATCATTCTTAGAAATACTGGCTCCCGGTAGAACTACTCCACTTAGCTTAAAGTCAAATACTTTGACTTCCTCTTTACTTGCTTCTTTAGGAACAAATACAAACTCCTCAACCCCAGGTCTAGGATTGGTTGGTTTAATCGTGTATGTTTCATTGGCATTCAATTGATCTAAGCTCATTAATCCAAACTCGGTAGATTTCACTTCTCCAATTAATTCACCATCCTTATAAATTTCAAAAGATTCATTCTCTAAAGGCTTAGACCCCGAATTCACTTGAACTTTAGCACTTAACTCCCCTGTTTGATCATTAAGCATCCATCCTAAATCATTGCTGTTTTTAGGGTTAATCAATAATAACTCTTTATCCTTTTCACGTTGCTTTTCTACCTGGGCGTTTGCGTAAATCTCTCCACTTAAACTAAAGTTGAAAACCTTTTTATTTTCTTCTTGAGACTCTTTTGGTACAAAATCAAAACTCTCTACTAAGCCATCACCACCAAGTGGTTTGATGCTATACTTATCATCTGAGTTTAATCCTCCCAATTGCATTAATCCATCTGCATCTGTTTCTACTTCTCCAACCAGATTGCCATTTTGATAAAGTAAGAATGTTTCTTCTTTAATTATTTCTTGAGCATTGTTAACCTGGATAACGGCATCAATTAATCCATTTTGATTATTTGTATTCCATGATACACTTGACTCATTACTTTCTTTAATTAAATCATCATCTGTATAGCTTTCTTTATTCGATAATTTTTCTGCATTAACAATAACTTCTCCATCTAGAGTGAAATCAAATAACTTCTTTTGACTCTCTTTTGCTTCCTTAGGAATAAAGCTAAAACCTTCATCTCCAACATTGGAATTGATTGGTCTTAACTCATAATTAGCATTTGCATCTAAACCATCCAATTGAAGCAGACCATCCTGAGTAGAACTAACTTCAGCAATTAGCTCTCCATCTTTAAACAGCATGAAATCCTCTGATTCTAAGGTTCTAGTACCTTTATTCACTTGAACTGTACCCTTGATTAACTTCGTAGCAGGATCTTCAACCCATTTAATCAAGCTTTCATTTTTAGGAGCTACTAATAATTGCTCTTTCTTCTTTTGCTCTTGATCTACCTTTTCAGCACCAGCTATTACTTCACCACTTAAACTAAAATTGAAGACTCTTTTATCTTTCTCTTGAAACTCTTTGGGTACAAAAGTGAAATCCTTCATTTCTGATTCAGGATTTAACGGGGTAATTCTATACTTCTCATTTGCATCCAGGTTATCAAGACTTAATAAGCCCTGAGAATCAGAAGTAATTTCCTTCACTACTTTATCTCCTTTGTAAAGCATGAAGGTCTCATCTTCCAATACATCGGTACGGTTATTTACTTGAACTTTTGTACTTATAAAGCCTGTTTCTTCTTGTGTATACCAAGCAGTCTGACTTTCATTTTCTGGTTTTAGCAATAACAAGTCTTCGTCTCCAGATTGCTCACTACCAATTTCTGCGTTTGCAAATACCTCTCCACTTAAACTAAAGTTGAACACCTTTTTATCATCCTCCTTTGCATCTTTCGGAACAAATACGAACTCTTCCTGTAATCCTTCCGAGTCACTAGGTTTAACAGAGTATTTTTCATTCGGGTTTAAAGCTTCTAACTGTAGAAGTCCGTTCTTATCAGACTTCACTGATTGAACCATTTCATCTCCTAAATAAACATCAAATTTAGACTTTGCTAAAACCTCTTCATCATTGTTTACTTGTATGGCCGCATCAATCAATCCGTCGTTATCTGTCCAATTTAAAGATGCTCTGTTTTCATCTAACACCAATGCTGAATCCTTCGCTGCTTGGTCTGCTTTATATTTTTCTGCATTAGCCCATATATCACCAGACAAACTAAAATTAAACACCTTCGTGTCTTTTTGCTGAGACTCTTTAGGTGTAAATTCAAACTCCTCCATTGATCCATCATTATCTGAAGGTTTCAGTGAATATTTGTCATTCGCATCCAAATCATCCAAACGCAGAAGTCCAGATAAATCACTGCTCACTTCACTTACAAATTCACCATTTTTATATAATTCAAAAGTCTCCTCTTTTAATAGTTCTGAATCGTTGTTCACTTGAAGCGTAACTCCCAACTGTCCGGATGATCCGTTTTCTCGCCAAGCAACATATTCTTCATTGACAGGAGTTAACAATAATAGATTCTTTTCTTCTTCCTTAGTTAAAGGGATACGTTCTAACTCAGCAGGAGTATCATCTAAAGGTGTTAGATTAAACACCTTCTTCTTAACGTACCACATGTCTTGTGGCTTAAACGTTACAGGACTTAAATTACCATTATCAACAGCACTTATTGTATGTAAATCGTTTGGAGATAACTCATCAAGATCCAATGTACCGTCTTCATCCGTGTCCAAAGTGTCGATGATAACTGATCCTTTTCTTAAAATAACTTGCTTTGACTTTAGTATTTCATCACCACTCATCATTAAAACACGAGACTTTACCGTTTCACCATCGGTAATCCATCTTAATCTTTCCGCAACCAATGGATCAACTTGAATTTTGTCTTTGTGACTTTCTAAGCCTATACCTTCAAGAACAAGGTGATTATCATCCTTCAATTGCTTAGGTAAAAAACTCATTGGAGGTAAAGCAAGAGAAGTATCTTTTGCGACTAAAGTGTAAATTTCATTCTCATCTAAACCAGAAAGGTCAATGATACCTCGATCATCAACTTTAACTGTTCCTAAATTTTTATCCTCCTTATATAGAATATACTTTTCATCAGTAACCAACCTTCCATCAACAGTTACTTGAAGCTTTCCATTCAATGCTCCTCCACGTTCTTCCCAACCAAGACTATTCTTATTCCTTTTATCAATCAATACTTCAGATGAATAATCAGAATCATCAAAAACTACCTGATTCACATCAAATTCAGCCATTTGATTAGGTATAAACGCTCTTGGTTTTAAGTTCGCATCACTTCCTGTGTTTTGAACAGTGTAAACATGATCTGGATCTAAATTTTCAAGCTCTAATAATCCAAATTCATCGCTTTCTAGTTCGTCAATTACAACCCCATCCTTTAATAATTGAAATTTCTCGTTTTTAATTAACCCTTTTTGAGATTCCGCTTGAACTTTACAATCAATTAGATTGTTCTTTAATTCCCAGCCCAGCTTTCCTTGATTCTTTTCATGGACTGCTAATACTTCTTCATTCTTTTTGATATAGTCAAATTCAAACTTCTCAACTCCAGCTTCACCAATTTCGTTGGAAGTAAAACTCACAGGCATCAATCTATCGTCCGTATTTGACATGATTGTATACAGCTTATCTTGCTCAAGCGAATCGAATTTTGCAACTCCGTATTCGTCTAGCTTAAATTCTCTTTCTTTTCCTCCTTCTTCGATCAATACGAAAGATTGATTAGCTAAAGCCAAATCACCGTCTGTTAATTGAATTGAACCTTCGTAAAACTCTCCATTTTCTTCAAGTCCCAATATTTGATCGGTACCATCTGAACTAAAGTCTTCAATTACCTTTTCTTCTAACGCTAATTCCTCATCAGCTTCGGATTTCTTAACTGTTTCATACCCTTCTGGTACTTTATCTAAACGAATAACATGATCCAGTGTGGAAGCTAATTTGTACTCATAGATACCCTTTACATCTGTTCTATCTTTTTCTTTGATCGAACCATTAATTAAATGATAAGTCATGATTCCCGCATAAGGCAACCTTTCAAAAGGCTTCTTTCTTGAATCAAAGGCTAATAACTTCTCTACCGATATTTCTTGAATTTTAGTTCCAAAGGAAATCGCCGGAGAAAAACTACTTAAAAATGATCCTCTTAAATCATCTAAAAAGTCGTTTAAAGTATCCGCTTCTAAATTTCGAAGATCATTTATTTCTCCAATAAACCCCCTAACTCGGACATCCTCTAACCTCGTATTAATATGGATTTCCTGTTTTCCTGATCCGGTGCTTTCCACTCTAAAATTGATCTTATTCACCAAGAACATATTCTTTCTGACCGATAAAACGTGTTCTACTCCGGGCTCTGGTTCATAATAGAAATAGCCTTCATCGTCAACCTCTAAATACTCAGAAGATCCTGACTGCATGTTTTTCACTTTGAAAGCTAAACCAGTATACAAGCTGTTATCTTGAATTCTTAAGGCTCCATTTTCAAACTCTAGCATCAAAGGATCTAGTTTATTGAAAACATAAATATCATCGTTACCAGTACCATTAATTCTATTCGATACAATAAATCCCCTTTCTCCAGATCCATCATCTACATAACATATATCATCTCCAATACTATTGACTGGAACCTTCATATTATCTATGTGAGACCAACCGTAAAGTGAATCAAAACTTGATTTAAAAATATCAAGCCTTCCCATCCCTGGTAGACCATTAGATGAAAAATACAGGTGTCCTTTTCCATCATAAAAAGGATATAACTCAAATCCGAATGTATTGACTTCAGGACCCAAATTATAAGCCTTAGTCCATTCACCATCTTCTTTTTTATAAGCTACGTAAATATCTGTCCCCCCATAACCACCTGGCATATCAGAGGCAAAGAATATCTTACGTCCGTCAGGAGATATTGCAGGATGCATCACAGAGTATTCCAAACTGTTAAAAGGCAAAGCCGAAATCGGATCAGACCAAACCGTATCGCCTACGATAAAACTGTAGAACACTTGTAAAGTATGTTCAACTACAGCATCACCTTTATCTAAACGCTGACCTGCAACTGTTTTAGTGTAGTACATTTCTCTTCCATCCGGAGAGAAAGACGCTGGTCCTTCATGTTTATCGGTATTGACATCTGGGAAAAAGAAAATCTCATTGTATAAAGAATTCTGAGTACCATCTAACTCAACAAAATATAAATCAAGCATTACATCATTCGACCCACCTTCGAAACTAACAAACGGCTTATTACCACCCTTTCGTTCAGAGGAGAACATTAGTCCTCCTTTATAAAATGTTGGTGCAATTTCGGGTCCTGCCGTATTGAACTCCATCAACTCAAAGACATCATAGTTTGGTTCAGCATCCAACCATCTTTGCGCTGAATCACAAGATCTAGCATATAGCATACCCCTTGGATCTTCAGGATCAAGCTCGTTATATCTTAAAAACTCTTCTTTTGCCTCCGCATATTTCGCAGCAGCCTTCAAAGCCATTCCATAACTAAAAATGGCATCTTTACCACCTCCTCTAGATATAAGTTGTTTATATTCTTTTTCCGCGGCTTCGAATTCGTTCATCAACCTGTAACTATCTGCTAGTTTTAAAGTCGCTGCTCTTCTATCCTTTCCTTTTGCTGTTTTTATCTCTTTTTCGTAGTAAGGAATAGCTTCTTCATACTTGTTCAAATCGAACAAACGATCCCCTTTCTCCATATTCCTTTGAGAATAAGAAAGTGTTCCAAGTAGAACAAAAATCGATAATATGGAAACTCTTAACAACACTAAAAATAATACCTAGGATGAATAATTTTCTTTCTTGCTGGCTCAAGTAGTTTATAAAAATACCCAAACATAACCTCATGTGAACTGGCACTATAGGTCGCTAATTGACCTATTCTCATACCATATGAATACCCTACATAAAATTGTTGCTTGACTTCAATTTTTGATGTGAAAAATATTGCATCACCTGTTCGGTAACCAACACCAACACCTATCATGTTTCTATATATTGCATAACCTCCAATGTCCAACTGCCATGGAGCCGCCTTTACCATTTTCAACAATAAGTGAGGTTCTATATTAATAGACTCATTCAATTCGAAAACTGCACCAGTGTTGATATAGTGATGCATTCTAAACCTTGCGATAGACTCTGTTTCAATATCCGTGTACTTCAGCTTAGATCTAATCATATGCTGAATGGAGTATCCGAAATAGAAGTTCTCTGAATTAAAGAATATTCCAAAACCACCATCAGGAACAGCAATCGTTCTATTTTCTGTTGGTATAGCAGCATCATTGTCATGTCTTTTAACAATGGATTCCCAATCAATCTGGTACGTATGAACTCCTAGTTCAAATCCCATTGCCAATCGACCTGGACCGAAACCAATAAAGTAATTACCGGCAACAACAGCTGAACCTTGGCTGGTTGCTCCGATTTGATCACTCATGATTCGTAAACCTAATCCAATATATCTTTTTTGTATAGGCGCTGTAACACTTACCAACTGAGTAGTTGGAGCACCTTCAAATCCCATCAAGTGATTACGGTGTGTTGCAATAGCTTCGATTCTGTTTTTATTCCCAGCATAAGCAGGGTTTAAAGCGAAGCGATTAAAGCTGTATTTACTATACAAAGGAAGTTGCTGAGCATTTAAACAAAAGCTCATCACTATTAATAATATAGCGCAAAATCCTTTCACTAATGATGTATAATTACGTATCCTGTGTGCGTTGGGAAGCTACCTCCCAATTCTAAAATATAAAAGTAAGTTCCGTCTGGAAGATCATTTCCTTTTTTGTTCTGACCATACCATTCATTGTTGTATGGAACAGATTCATAAACTTTATTCGACCATCTATTGAATATCGTCAGCTTACAGTTAGAGAAATAATCAATATCTCTTATGTACAGAATATCGTTATCTCCATCCCCGTTAGGAGTTATAATTTCAGGGATGTCATCTGGTAAATCCTCTAAACATCTATCTATTGTAATGGTCACTTCACTTGTATCACGACAGTAGGTATTAAATACTTCTACCATAAAAGTCTTCGTGTCGAAAGGAGAAACATAAGGATCGAAAACCGAATCATTACTCACTGTATCTGTTAACCATTTGAAGTTATCTCCCCCCATAGCAAAAAGCTGAATAGAATCACCTCTACAGATCGTTTCTTCCATTCCTGCATCTGCAAAAGGAACATCCGAATCGATTAATACGATCAACGTATCGTTCCAACTGGTACAAGCTCCACTAGAAGTTGTAACCGTGTAAACTGTAGTTTCATCCGGACTCACATTAATATCGCTTTGTGTTGAACCTGTTGACCATAAATAGCTATCTCCTCCACTCACCGATAAAGCTACCTCCTCTCCAACACATACTTCATTTGTGTCAGAAACGGCAACAGCTGTAGGTCTAAAGTCCACAAAATTCGTTATAGTATTTGAAGCATTAGGACAACCTGCTTCACTTCCATAGACTTGGATTTGGTCATTATTCTCTAAACTATCATGCAAGAAAATCAAACTATCCATACTGGCAATTGAATCACCATTAACCCAGATAACTATCGAATCAAGATTAGCTGGATTAACCTGAAACAAAATGCTATCACCATCACAGAAGTTATTATCTAAATCAGAACTAGTTAAAGTAACTGTAGGTATATCTATTACTGTTGTAATAATAGTATCGCTAATCTGACGGCATAGATTCTGGTTAACACCTATCACAAAAACCGAATCTTGATCTATTAAATTGAATGTACTTATCGTATCACTTAAACCAGACTGACTTAAATTTTGATTGATATAAAATTCATAATTATCAAATGTATCGTTCGTGATAAAACTAATTGAATCTCCTAAACATATGCTATCGTTGTCATCTGAGCTAAAAATTGAAATATCTGGAAATGCTACTACATCGAAAAATGCACTGTCGGTTTGATAGTTACAACCGTTATCTGTTGAGTTAACCTTTACCTCGTGTCTTCCTGGACTTAACTGATCTGTTGTGAATTGATAAAACAATGAATCTTGAACTAGAACATCATTAATGAAGAATTGATAGGCATCATAACCAATAGTATCGGCTGTTAACTCCAACAACTCTCCTTCACAAAGACTGTCATTTTGAAAGTTATCAAGTACAGTTAAAATTGGAGTCTCTTGAATGCTTACATTAATCGTTTTACTTAAAACTGGACAAACCAACTCCGTAGAATCTATTAACGAAATAGTAATAGTAGTATCTGAATATATAGACAGAGTTAAAGTAGAATCCAAACCATAATTTGTCTGATCCCAAGAAATACCAATTTGATCAGAAGGACTTATTATATCAGTCATATTCAGAGTAACCTCTTCACCTTGACAAGGTTCAAAATCAAAAGTCTTACTAAAGTTTTTCAGTCCGCAAGTATCCGCAATACAGGTAATTAATTGAGACTCTTCGGAATAAAAGCATGGTTCATCAGTAATTGCCCTTACTTTCGCTATTATTGAATCACCGTAAGACAAACCATCTATATTGTTTGTTAAACCTAAATTCCCCGAATTAGGAGTAACCCAAGGGAAACCATTCAAACTTATTTCATAACCTGTAGCATTAGGTATAGAATCCCAATTTATATTAATTGTATTTAGAGTTGTTGCTCCACAAAACACATCGGGTGTTTGAATTCTTTCCACTACCTGTATTGTAATTACGTTTGAAGTATCATAACAGCCATTTTCCTCAACAATTACCGAATACGAATGTCCATTCTCGATAACATTGTCAATTTGTGTTGGGTTAATTCCACTTGATATAGGTAGAAATCCATCCATAAATTGATAGTTATTATAAAATGTTGGTGTCGCAGTTAATATAGCTTGGTCATCAGCACAAAGCAGCGTATCTCCTAATAGCGTAACATTAGGAATTGGATTTACTTTAATGCTAAAAGTTTTAGTTGTAGGAATACAATGAGATTGAGTTGTGTCTTGAACAACAACGTCGACTTCCATAGTAACTGAAGGAGCAAATCTTTGAATTAAAGTATCACCGAAATCATTTCCGTCCCAAGAAATAACATAGTTACTGGTTGGACTCGTAATATTATAGATTTGTAATTTTACAGAATCACCTTCACACACTTCATGATCCACATAATTCATACTAAAATCAACCGGTTGGCAAGGCATAACACAACATACAGGTTCAGACCATTCGGATGAACCACAAGGGTCAGGCCCAACAGCCATTACCTCTACACACATCGTATCACTAGACGACAAACCATTAATCCTGTATAAAGTACCCAACGGACCACCAGTAGGACCATGACTAGAGCCAGAACCATTATCCCTTAACAAATATGAAGTTGCGAATTCTATATCATCCCAAACAAACACCATGGAACCGTTTCCTGTAAGTCCACAATTTATCTGAGGCTTATCTAATGGTGTTGAAACAGAAATGAATACTGAATCAGAATTCGGACCAACACAACCATCGTTTATAGCTCTGGTAAAATAGAAATGACCGCTGTCTGGCTCATAGCTTTTATAGCTGACATTAGAAGAAACCTGATCAATACTGTAATTATTCCAAAACTCATAAAAATCAAACCCTGCAGGTGAAGCTGCAATTTCAAGGGAATCACCAAAACAGAGTACACTATCAGAATTAACTGTCAGGCTAACCATTGGAAGCGGTTTTACAACAACCGAAGCTGAAATTTCTTCAGATAAACAACCAAACCTATCCGTTCCAATGACACTGATTTCTGGCAAACTATTGGTCGTTAGATAATTTATCGTGCTGTCTTGGTATGTTAAGATTCCATTAAAATTAGATGGGTAACGAAATTCATAATAGTCAAATATGTCATTTACCAAAAATGTATATGACTCTCCTAAACACACTGAATCTAAAGAAGTTGTGACAACCGCAACTGGTGTTTCAACTATAAAAACATAAGAAGTGTCTGAACTGAAACAGCCATTATCTGACACTTCAAAATCTATTATATTCAGCCCAGGAAATAAAGCTGAAGATTGAAAAACATGATAATTTGAATCTAATCTTACTGTATCATTTATCAACATATTATAATTATCGTATCCAGCAATACTTGACTCAATGGAAACCGATTCACCTTGACAAATAGTATCGCCACTTGTAATAATATTAAAACTCGGCGCATAAGTAACTCCGATATTAAACTCATGACTGAATGCTGGGCAGCCTAACTGAAAAGAATCAATTAGCGCTACATTGACAATTGAATCAGCAAACGGTTTAACATAAAAACTAGAATCCTTTCCAAATGCCATATTATTCCAAGAAATGGCAAACCCAGTTGTTGGTGTTACAATATCATTTATCGATAACAATATTGAATCTCCAAAACACAATGTAGTATCAACTGAAGGGGTAAACAACATAGTATCACAAGGTTGTGCAATACAGAAAATAGCATCCGATTCGTAACTATTTCCACAAGGAAACTTTCCATTGGCAACTAATTTGGCCCAAACAGTATCGCCTGGAGCTAATCCTCCAACAATGTATTGATCGTCAAAAAATGTAGTATCATAAGCTCCAAACCCTGTTGTAATTTGAGTTGAAGTAGAAATTTGATAACCGGTGGCACCATCCAACTCATTCCAAACAAAAACGACGGAACTGTTATTTGATCCACCACAGTTCAATTGAGGATCAGGCATAGGGTCAATTACAGTACTTCTAACCCTCATGCTTTCGTTACCAACACAACCGTCTTGAGTGGCTACAGCGTGAATCTCATCATTATCTTCCAGTGTAGTGATAGAGATTACATTTGAACTTGAATCCACAATACTTGCAAAGCCATTAAACCACTCATAATAATCAAAGCCATTCGTAGCAAAGAATGTTACTGTTTCACCTTTACATATGGTATCAATATCTGAGCTCAAACCAATTAATGGCTTAGGTAAAACTGTAATCGCTAAGGATGAAATGGCACTACTTTCACATTGATTAGAATCCACTGCAAAAACTGAAATCTCATTATTCGGGTCCAGTGTAGAAATTATTAGCTCATTACTAGGACTATCTTGCAGTAATACACTATCTAAACTAAAAAATTGAAAAGTCACAAAAGAATCAGGAAGTGCAGTAAAAGTTATTTCCTGATCCTCGCATATGGAATCATTTACGGCATCAGTTGTTAATTCCACTACTGGCAACCCATGTACTAAAATAGTATTTGAACCAGTACTACTACATCCATTTTCCTCGATATCTAATGTTAAAGTTTGAGTACCGGTAGAATCCCATGACATCAAAATAGGTCCACGACCTCCATTGTAAATATCAGGATCATTAGTCCCACTCCACGTATAACTACCTACAAATGTTCCGGTTCCTCCATACACAGCAATTACCGTATCGCCTTTACAGGCTTCATCAGGAAGAACAAATTCCGCCGTGGGAGTTTCATTTACAAAAACATTATTAGCAGTACTATTTGAGCATCCAGCTGAATTCACTGCACTTAATGTTATCGCATAAATTCCAGGATCATTAAAAGTAAACCCCGATGAAGCTTCAGTACTTTCTGAGCTTAACCCGCTATAATCCCAATTCCAATACGTAATTGGAAATGTTCCTGGAACCGTAGTATTACTAATTTCAACAGTCATCGGGTGGCACCCTACAATATCACTCAATGAAAAGTTAGGATTCGGAATTTCATTGACCGTTACCACTTGCTGAGCTATCTGTGCACAACCATTTGTATCTGTAACGGTTAAAGTTATAGTATAATCACCTGGGTTATTATAGATATGATTTGCAGAAAAAGCGTTTCCTGGAGCCGTTAAATCACCATAATCCCAATTGTAAGTGAACTCAGATCCCGAGCTCGATGAATTGACCATAGAAACCAAATCATTGATGGCACAGGCAGTATCCAAATCAGTTGTAAAACTTGCTTCGGGTTTATTATAAACGGTCACGGGGATTGACGTTGATGTCCATATCCCTCCAATATCTTGAACAGCCAATTCTACATTAAATAATGTGTCAGTACCAGCTACACTAGCATTAAAACTATGAATTGGATTTTCAACTGTACTTGTTTGACCATCTCCAAAAGACCATATTCTTTGCTGGATTATACAGTCTGTGCTATCGAAAAATTGGACAGTAAAAAGCTCACACCCTTTAGGTGGAGATGGGTTAGTCCCAATAACAGGCGTACACTGTGCCGAAAGGTCACAGTGTACGAAAGTTATTAAGGTTAATATGACTATTAATAGTCTTTTAAGCATTAGCTTAGTTCGAAATCATTTTAAAAGGTACCTCGACAATGTCAGCATATTCTTCTCCTGCTTCTTCCATATCTTCATCGTCTTCATCGTAAATCCATTCCACAGAAACATTTTTACCATCTTCTACCATTCCTTCAATAGCCATAAAGATATCTAAAATCATCTTAGAAGACGCAGTATTGAAATAAATAAGATTGAACTTAAATACAGCTTCTTCACCATCCATTTCGTCAGCATAATCATCTATCCAATCAAGAATAGGACCATAGAACGAAGTAACATCTTCAGGTAAACTCTTACCTGAGAACTCGAATTGAAGATTTGCAGCATCAAGCAACACCATTGGTGTTTCATCAGTTTCTACTATGTGTAACTTTTCCATATTAATCGATTTTATTTGAGCTAATTTTTATTTTAAGTAAAAAGAATTTACGATCATTTCCTAAATCTTTAAAGTGATATTCTAATTTATTTCCTGTTTTTTTAGCAATGTCTACAAAACCTAAACCGGCCCCTCCTTGTTCAGAGATTTTACTTGCTTTTATTTTTTCCTTGTAAAGCGCCTTTAACCCATCCTTGTCCAATGAATTAACCTCGTCGATCATTGTTCTAATTCCTTCTTCCTTTTCACTACTCACAACGTTTCCTGATGTTACCACCCAAAACTTACCTTGTGTACCAACAGCGAAAACACCATTTTTAGACAATCCGTCTTCTAGGTTATTTGATGCCAACTTAGAATCATCATCTGCATGTTTAGAAATATTTTGAAGGCACTCAATCATAACATGATACACCTTCCTTTGGACCTTTACGTCCTCGTAAAATTTCTCCATGTTTTTCTCTGCTAATGTAGCAAAGGCCTTTGTGATATCCTGAGTTACCTCACCTTCATATATTAAAGAAATGTTTTCACTTTCCACGTCATGATAGAAATCCATCATTAACCTCATGTACGATAAGTTCTTTTCCATAATCTAAAATTCAAGTCCTATAAATAGCACATCATCCATCTGATAATATGTACCCTGCCATTCTTTAAAGTATCTATCTAATTCTGCTTCAATATTCTCCATCGAATCATCCTTCATGTTAACCAACATTTTACGGATTCGTTTTGGTCCAATTTTCTTTAAACCTTTACTCTCAAACTGATCCGGATAACCATCAGAGAAGAAATAAATTCTATCTCCTTTATTCAATTTATCCTTATAATTTATAAACTTCTCTCTTCCTTTGTATTGAACACCTCCGATAGGGTATTTATCTCCTTTAAATTGGAATAAATCATCTTCCCCGTTATGGTCATTTCTTAAAATATACAATGGTCTATGCGCTCCAGAATACTCGATATCTCCGGTCTTTAAATTGATTTTACACATAGCGATATCCATCCCATCTCTTTCGTTCTCTCCTCCTTCTTGTCCTTGTCTTAATGTACTAACAACACCTTCATGAAGTAAATCGTTTAATTCAGATGCCGATAATTCATCATTGTGCTTTAATGTATCCGTAAGAATCATTGTTCCAATGATTGACAACAAAGCTCCAGGAACTCCATGTCCAGTACAATCCACGGCAGCAACATACATCCAATCACCTTTACTGTGAAAAAATGGAAAATCTCCAGAAACTAAGTCTCTAGGTCTGAAATACATGAAAGATTTTTCAAAATGATTCTTTATCACCTGAGCTTTTGGCAACATCGATCCTTGAATTCTTTTTGCGTAGTTAATAGAGTCCATCACCTTCATGTTCGCCTCCTTAACCGCCTCTTCTGCTTCCTTTGCTTCCGTTATGTCATGAACTACCATCAGAATTGATTCAAGCTCTAAATCTTCATTAAATTCAGGCATACAGTTTACCTCCATATAAAGTTCTGCCGATTGAGTCGGGAACTTCATTTCAGCAGCTAACTTACTTTGTGCTTCATTAACTTGAGCTCTGAACTTGTTGAAATCATTTCTAATATTATCATCCAACTCTACATCGGCTATATTCTTATTTAAGAATTCTAATGCGTTAATACCGGTGTATGTTTCAATGGCAGGGTTTACATAAGAGAAGTACCCTAGCATGTCAAAACGAATAATAATATCCGGTGAGTTTTCCGATAAGGCCTGCATTTTCGCTCTTTCTCTCTGTTCTTTCTCAGCCTGACGTCTTTCTGTAATATCTCGAGTATTGAAAAGAATACCATTAATTGATTCATTATCGGTAAGGTTCTGTCCACTTGTCTCTAGCCAAACTTCATCCCCATTTTTCTTTAAATAAGAATATTGCCCCATTACTGAATCGATTGGATTTGCTAATAGCTTTTCGAAAAGAGAATCAAATACTTCCTTTCCTTCTTTCAATCTTTCTGCATCAGATGTCCCTTCAATTTCTTCAGGTTGATAACCTAAAATTTGTTCTACCGAAGGCGATACATACTTAATCTTAGACTCTTCGTCATAGATAGAAATAACCTCCGAAGCATTAGCTAATAGTACTTGAGTTCTTTCCTGAGACTTATTTACTTTATCAAGTAAATCCAGTGTTTTCTCATTTGTAGCAATATTAAATAGTGTTCGAGCGATAATAGTACTAACCTCTCTCAAGAATTTCACTTGTCGTTCACTATACTGATTTAACGAAGCAAATTCGATTAATCCATACATTTGATGATCCGCGATTAAAGGAATAATCAAAATGGTATTTGGCTTTTTATCTTTTACTAAACCAGAAGTAATGGATACATACGATTCAGGTATTTCCTTACGGTAAATCACATCTCTTTCGGCTGCTGCTTGACCAACCAATCCTTGACCAAACTTCAACTTAGCGTCTAAGTACTTTTTTCGTCCATAAGCATAGCTTGCAACCAAACTAATGTCTCCTCTAGGTCTTAGCGAAGAACTTATTTCAGACTCTTTAGCAGTATAAAATGCTCCCTGAAGACTATCCATTTTAGGAACCAAGTACTGCAGAATAGCATCCCCAAGCTCTTTTACTTTATTGTGATTTCTTAAGATACTTCCAATTTCAGAAGTCCCTTCTACAATCCAATTACGTTCTTCTTCTTCTTTCGCTTGAGACTTTAAGCTTTCTCGCATTTTCAATAATGCCTTACCTAAATCATCGTCGTTACCCATGGTATGGAAATCCGACTCTAACTCTCCCTTACCAATATCCTCAGCAAACAAAGATGTCCTTTCAACAATTTCAATTTGTTTCTTTAGTCGACTATAAATACGATCTCGTCGGTTCTGCATATTTACCCCAGTAAAGAAGTAAACTAAACCAAAAATCACAGGAATAAAGTCAATAAGGTACATAACAGGAACAAGTCCTTTCACCTCATTTAAACTCATATCTGCAAAAAGCGCGAATGACGCATAAAAGAAGGCGGTAACTAAACCACCTATTAGTAACCCATAGATTACATAGCCTTTCAATATTTTTACAAACCTTTTACTATCCACCTTAAGATCTTAACGATTTAATCTCTAAATGTAAGTTCAATAAGTTTAATGCAGCTCCTAACGATAATTGTAATCTTTCAAACAACAGTAAATCCCCTTTCGAGAAATTCTCAAAACTTGCTATCTCAATTAAGCCTAAAACTTTATCACTATACAACAAAGGAAACAAACATAAATTACTAGGACTTGACTTCCCTAGTCCACTAAGAACTTCGATATAACCATCTGGAATATTATCAAAACTCATGAGTTTTCCTTCCTGAGCTACTTGACCTGCTAATCCTTCTCCAAACTCAAAAATCACTTCCTCATTTTGCGTTTTGTTAAAAGCAAATGCGCCAGACAATCTTAATTTATCCACTCCACCAATATTCTGTGTCACGTAAAACATACCCTGACAAGCATCTATTTCCTTGGATAAACTTACTATTATATTTTCAGCAAGTAAGCTATGTGTTTCACTTGACTGAATAATTTTATTTAGACTCTCGTTTCTTTTATTTAACTGTTCTATTTCTTCAATTTGATATTTTGCAGATTTCAGTTCCTCTCTTTGACTAGCAACTAATGCTGATTCCTTTTTTATCTCCTTCTCTCTGTTCTCAACATCTTTATATTTCACCTTCGAATACAAATAATAAAACACTGTAGATAAAACTAAACTGAACGGTACAGCAAGTAAGAAATACAAATTACTTTCTTCAAATCTGATTTTTTCTTCAACATACAGATAGCCTGAAAGCACGAGTCCTCCTATAGCCCCTAATATACATAATGCAAGAAATACAAACCTCATAGCTATGTTTTTGCCGTGTTAATACTCTTTATAAAGATATAAGTTTCGTAAAACCTCGATAACTTTGTATCGAATATTTAGACTGCTTAACAATGTTTTAAATAATTCGTAACCTCATCAACTAGCTAACGTATTTAGGCGAGTAAATTTTGGTCTATGTTTAAAAAGTTAAAAATCGGTACGAAAATCATTTTATTGGTTTCAGTTATCATCATCACTTTAACTGCATCCATTGCAACTATAACTTTATTTGAGGCTAGAAATGCTATGGAAATCCAAGTTGCAAACTCTCTACAAAATACCTTGGAGCAAAAGCAGATCAGGATAAAAACTTTTTTTTTAACTAACGAGCAAAAAATTTCTAGTCTATTTAATCTGCCAGAGATTAAAGCTTATGTTAGCAACCCGGGATCTAATGACTTAGAGCGCGAAATTAACAACGCTATTGACCTCATCAAACAAGGACCACCTTTACGTGTTTATATTTTCAATAAAGAGGGTGACAGGATTTTTAGTAATTCACTTCGACCAATCAAAGAAATAATCAAAAATGATAAAAGCATATTAACCAAGATTAAAGAAAACAAACGTAAATACGGTGATATCGTAAATCACTCCAATAGCCTTAAAACATTTCTATATCGTAAGATCGAAGGTACAGATGCTCTTGTTGCCATTGAAATCAACTTGGCTCCTGTAATTGACCTTCTTGATGACAAAAATGGAATTGGGGAAACGGGAGAATACCTGATTGCTCAACACTCATCTAAAGGTCTTAGGTTTATTAATAAACTTAGAAAAGACTCTGTAAAAAGGTTTCTTAAAGAAATCCCTAATGCCCCTAACACAGCAGTTCCGATGAGAAAAGCAGTCGCTGGTAAAACTGAATCTGGAACTGGAGTTGACTATGCTGGAGATAAGGTTATTTCTGCTTGGTCACCATTGAAACCTGAATTAAACTTGGGGATTGTTGCAAAACAAGATGCTAAAGAAGCTTTCAGTTCAATTGATCAATTAACCTTCATTGTAATAAGCGTTTCCGTTTTAGCAGTACTTATTGGTATTGCTATCATTTTATTATTTGCAAAAACAATCTCTACCCCTCTTATTCAACTTCAAAAAGTATTTAAAGAGTTGGCCATTGGTAAGCTTCTAGAGAAGCTAATCAAGACAAGAAGAAAAGATGAAATTGGATCCATGATTCACTCTGTAAATGATTTAGTTAGCTATCAAGGTAAGATTGTAAATTACGCTCAACGAGTTGGTAATGGAGATTTTTCTGTTGCTTCAGAGATTAAAGAAGATAGTGGAGATTTATCAAAAGCACTATTAAACATGACCTTAAGTCTTAAAGAAGCCTCAGAGAAGGAAGAGTTAAGAAACTGGTCTATCAAAGGTTTAGCAAAATTCTCAGACATTCTACGAGGAAATAATGACGACATGTTAGCCTTGGGTTTCTCAATCATTTCAAACTTGGTAAATTATCTTGAAGTTAATCAAGGAGGTTTATTTGTAATTCATGAAAAGGAAGACGGTGAACAGGTTCTAATGTTAAACGGTTACTATGCGTATAACAGAGAAAAGTTTTTAGAAAAAGAAGTTATTCCTGGTGAAGGTCTTGTTGGACAATGCTTTCTTGAACAAGAGCGTATTCACTTAACTGAAGTTCCGAATGAATATGTTTCCGTAACCTCAGGATTAGGAGAAGCTACTCCGGAAAGCTTATTACTGATCCCTCTAAAGGTGAATGACGAAGTTTATGGGGTTATTGAATTAGCATCATTCTCAAACTTTGAAAACTACCATATAGAATTTGTCGAAAAACTAGGAGAAAGCATTGCTTCTACCATTTCCTCCGTAAAAGTTGCAGAAAAGACAAAGAAGCTGTTAGATGAATCTACAGGAATGTCGGATGCACTCCAATCACAAGAAGAGCAATTAAGACAAACGATGGAAGAAATGCAGGCTACTCAAGAAGAGATGTCTCTAAATGAAAGCTATTTGCAATCACATAAATCAGCTTTAGCTTCTTCAAGTATGCTTTGCGAAATAAGCCTAGACGGACTAATAAAAAATGCAAACAATAATCTTTTTGATAAGACTGGATTTAGTAGTGACGAATTAATTGGCAAAGACATCAGCTTATTAAAAAGTGCTACCGCAAGTAAAGCCGATTTTGACGAACTGTTGTCAGTTATTGAATCAGCAGTATCAGTAAGTAAGCAACTAGACATTAACAATAAGCGAGGAAAAGCTATTGAAACTATTGCTACATTTTCTCCAATTAGCAACAATGGAGTTGTAACAGGTTTAATTTGCGCTTTTCAAGATATTTCCTCATTCATTAATATTCAAGAAGTAGCTCCTATGCCAGTTGCGGAAAGCAACCCTGTAAACAGTGATGAGTTAGAAAAGCTTAAAGAGAAGATTGCTAAACAACGTGAGAAAATAAGAGAACTTAAATCGCAAAGTAAAAATGACAACTCAAAAGAGCTAGTAGCTTTAGAGAAAGAAAATGCAGAGTTGAAAGAGAAGCTAAATAAGTCATCCGATAGTCCTTCTAACTTATCAGATAGTGAAAACCTAGCCGTTCAACTTGAACAAGCCACAAGTTTACTTCAATCTATTACAAGTGAAAAAGATGCTGAAATTCAAGCGCTTAATGACCAGTTAGAACAAGCTAAGGGACTTATTGAGTCTATGAATTCAGCAGGTGAAAGTACTAGCGATAATGAAGATATTAAGGCTTTATCTGAAAAACATCAAGAAAAGGAAAAGCAAGTAGAAGAACTTCTTACTAAAGTGAATGATTTATCAAAATCACTAGCCACTACAATAGAGGAAAAAGAAAGAATGGATATCCTATTAGGCGAGGCACAAAAAAGTCTAAAGGATAGCGGTAAGTCAAATGTAAAGAGAGATCCCCTTGCTGATTTACTAGATAAGTCAGTAATGAACTTGGTTTTAAATGCTGATTTAACCATTGACGAAGTGAATACAACCTTCTCTTCTTTCATCGGAATAGATAAAACAGAAGTAAAAGGAACCAACTTTAATACGCTAGTTTTAAAACATGAAGCTGAGCAACTTTTAACCGATATGACTAACAACATTAAGGAAAAAGGCTACTACAGCATTGACTTACTAATTAAGTCAGGAAAAGGTCCTAAATGGGTTGAAGCCACATTTACTGGTTTAGTTTCTGATGATGTTGTAGGCAAGATCTTCATTGTGCTAATTGACATAAGTGAATAGGTTTTCAAACTTAGTCTGTTAATAGTATTGTTAGAATAAACACCTATCACCTGCGTTCTGTAATTATATTGCAAACAACGTAAAGGTAATAGGTAAAATGGACGCATTCAAGGTATTAGGCATTGATCAGAATGCCACTCAAGCTGATGTCAAAAAAGCTTACAGAAAATTAGCAAAACAATTTCACCCTGATATTAAAGGTGGAAATGAAAAACAATTCATGATTATCAATGAAGCTTATGAAAAGCTAAAAGGTTGGGATCCTTTAAATTATCAAGCTTCTGTGTTTTCATTTAACACCAAGCACTCTGAACCTGCTTCAAGCTTTAGCGGAAGTTATTCTCCATTCCAACAGCAATCAAACAACGCTAAAAATGAGTTCTCTTTTAAAGAGCAACATTCATTTAACAATCATATCTGTTTAGTACTATTCACCCTAGGTTTAGCACTTAGCTTTGGTGGCTATGTAATACTTAATCAACAATACATTGGTTTAGCCGGTGTTGCTTTAGCTTTTATATCAGCTATGATGAAGGTGTATTCTACTATTATGGAAAAAAGAAATGATTTCGAAATTTAATACTTCTCACCTATATCTGTAAGGTACTGCCTTTTAATTTTACCTAATTCGATAATAGATCGGCCTGTTTTCAATTTTTCTCCGTTAAAACCGATGTATTCCACCTGATTACTTGTAGATAGAAAAATCCATTCAGAACTTTTAATCTTTACGTATTCTTTAACTGATATTTCTTTAATATCTCCTTCTGGTGAAGTTAAAACGATCTTGAAAACATTTGCCATAAAAGAAATTTACTTAGCCTAAACCAATTTGTTTGATTATAAGTTTATTCTCTTATCATGAGTAAACTTGATAAAAAGACGTAAATCAATTACTACTCGCTATAGATAAGGACATTAGCGTAAGCTTTCACCCCTTCTTCTTTTCCAACAAAACTCATTTTCTCAGAAGTAGTTGCTTTAATCGAAATCTGATCTTCATCAATTTCCATCACTTCAGCTAATACTTTCTTCATTTTGTCTACATGAGGATTCACCTTTGGACGCTCTAGAACAACCGTTGAATCAATATTTGATAATTCATATCCTTTCAGTCGAACTTGCCTCATTACCTCCTTCAATAATAAAGTACTATCGATTCCTTTAAACTGAGGATCATTGTCAGGAAATAAACAACCTATATCTCTCATATTTGCTGCTCCCAGAATAGCATCACAAATAGCATGAATCAGGACATCTGCATCAGAATGTCCCTTGGCTCCTTTATGATGTTCTAGCTTTACTCCTCCAAGGATAAAGTCTATCCCTTCTACCAATTGATGAATATCGTAACCAAAACCTGTTCGAATTTTCATTACTCTTCAGCTTTTAAAGCATTAAAATCAAATGCCAATGTAAATCTTAATGTATTCTGAAGAGGGTGATTCTGAGATGTTGGCACCATATAAGCAAAGTCAATTTTAAATACTTGGTATTTTAAACCTGCACCAAGAGTAAAATACTTTCTATTCCCCTTTGTTGCGTGCTCATTAAAGTACCCTCCTCTAACGGCAAACTGATCACTGTACCAATACTCAATCCCTGCAGCCAATGAAAATTCTCTTAATTCCTCTGCAGTGCCTCCTGGAGCATCGCCAAATGATTGAAACAATCCAACAGGAACAGATACATTAGGATCTTTACCCGCTAATATGGTTACTCCATCATCTGCATATTCTGGCAAAGTAGGAACCAACAATTTATTCGTTTCTCCATAAAAACCAATTTTGTTGTATTCATCAATTTCCATTTCAACTCCCGCTCCAAATCGCATGTTAATTGGAATAAAGTCTCTTACCTGAGTTTCGCTGTAGCTAACCTTACCACCTATATTTGAAATATTCAAACCAACGTTTACTTTAGAAGCATATTCTGAGATCTCGACATCTTTAGAGTAAAACGCTGCAACATCTGCTGCGACAGTTCTTCCTGGTTTTGAAGCCGTATTATTTACATTTACCCCTCCGGTTAAGTTTGAGTTTATGTATCTCATTGTCATTGCTCCGCTAAAATCATCTCCTAGTTTTGTTGAGAAACCTAAATCAACAGAAGTCTCAGCAGGAGTAAAGCTTCCAATCGGATTTGCATTAATATCCGTTGCATTAATTGTACCTAATGAAAAGTATCTTAAGGAACCTGTAATGTACTGTCCTTTATTAACCTGATAATATCCAGAAATGTAAGCCAAACTAATATCAGGAACGATATTACGTAACCATGGAATATATGAAATCCCTACTCCGAATGGAGAGTCTTCCAATGTAGCATACTTTGCAGGATTCCAGTGTTGTGAATTCTCATCAGCACTCGTTGCAACACCTAAATCTCCCATTCCTCCAGCTCTTGAATCTGGTGAAATGATTAAAAAAGGCACCGCTGTTGTGATGGTATTTTGACCTAAGGAATTTCCACTCTGAGCTGATACTCCGATAGAAGAAACTACTCCTAATAATAATAAAGCTAATTTTCTCATATTTATTCTCGTGTCTCAAAAATAAGTTTTTAAAACTATTTAAGCACTACAAGCTTTTGCATTTGACTAACGGTTTCTCCATTCGAATTACTAACGGTAAAACTATACACATAAACTCCTCGTGCTAAATCATCACCATAACTATCTTTTCCATCCCATGGTATGATTTCTCCTTTAAACGAATCACTCGTAAAACTATTGTGCAAAGTCTTCACCACTCTTCCTGAAACAGTCATGATAAGCACTTTTACATCTAAAGACTCGTTTACTTGATTGTGATCAAAATAAAAGGAGGTATTTGATGTAAATGGATTCGGGTAATTCAACACGTTGGAAATTGATAAAGTCTCTCTGTTATGGACTTCAAAGCTAATTGTTCTTTCAGATGAGTTATTATGAACGTCCCAGGCTTTAACAATCAATTGATGACTTCCCTCTGGTAATTCAAAAAACTGATATTCAATGTTTCCACTTTGATAACTATCTAAATCTGATTGATAATAATCGTTAAGTACAATGGCCTCTGAACTTTGACCGTTCAATACAGCCGTAATATCATGACCTATCCCGTTTCCAACTGTGTTGATTCCAGACGAATCTAAGAGAGACACTAAAAGCATCGGAGACTCATTCGTTAATCCTCCATCGGCAAATGACTCATCATTCATGTGTAAGTTGATTTCAGGTCCTTCATTGTCAACTAATACACTATCGCTAGTTCCGGATATAACTAAATTGGAATAACTACCATTTCCATCTTCTTCTCCATTCTGAACGTAATAGGATATCTTCCCAAATCCTTCATTAAACGATATATCTTTCGGCACCATAAACTGGAATGTAAAACGACCTGCAACCACTGATACATTCCCTTTGAATATAATACTCTGCTGGCTTTCAAATGTGAATGCATCACCTCCATCATTTGCCAGAGTATTCATACTATTTGCTTTATCGAATATTGTTGGAACCAAAGTCCCATTGAAACTTTCATCAACTTGACCCAATGAATTCAATACTTCTCCTGAAATACTGACTACTGACAAAGATTGAATTGTATCATTAACTCCTAACTCAAAACCATTAATGCTTGTTGTTATCACTTCTCTTTTCGGAGAAGCTAGCATTAAAGCAGGATCTCCTAACAACGTAAAGTTTCTATGATTTGTAGCACCTCCACTTGCTCGTTTCGTTAATCGGTAGATATCTCCCAATCGTCTTGGTTCATAGTTTGATGTATCCAATAAATTATCATAGAAATGTTGATTCAACACGAAATTTGGTGATGAGAATACTAATCTAACCGTAGTAAACAGTGCAATACTCCCTCCCGTTGAACTCAATAAAACGGACTCCCCAGCTGATGTTAAAGACGGATCATCATAACGACTAAATTCACAAGTAGCAGTCATTACAAGAGGTTGTTTACTTGTATTCTCCCATAAATCGATATCACTAAAACCTAAGACTCTTTCATGTGCCCAACCTACTTCCCCTCCATGGCCTGTATAATTAATAACTAAGGCTCCATTTTGAAAAGACTGGTTAATCGCATCATTTACTTCAGGGTACAAATCACCTCCTGCACCGCTTTCTTGGGGATATGTGTCCAAGAAGATCTTTTTTGAGTTAAAATGAGGATATAGATCATTGACTTTGTCACTTAAAAAATCAGCCTGATAGACATGTGTGTTACCGTCTTCATCATCAGCTACAAAGACAATCTCATTTCGCCATTCACCTAAAACTTCCTCCGATGTTGTACCATAATTAATCGACTTATCCACAAGTACCTTAGCTTCAGCAAGCGTATTAACTGGAAATCTTCCCACTCCCATATCAATAGTCTCGTTTAATCCATCCCATTCTCCTTCATTATCATCCAGCAAGACAAAAAAGTCATCGGAAACATAGGACTGAGTAGGTTGGTAACTGTTAGGTGACTGATAGCAAATTACCTTGTTGGTATTATCGTTGATTCTATATTTTGGATCATAAGACCCATCGCCAAACAACAATACATATTTTGGTAATTCATCTTCAGTCCCCGCTCGATCATAAAGCATTTTTAAAAACTTTCTGATTCCCATTACATCTTGTACTCCTGATGAGAACTCATTATAGATTTGATTTGGAGAGACAAGCACTACACTTAGACCTTTCTGCTCATGAAAACTGGCTAATCGCTTGGCTTCAGACTGAAATTCAGGCGGACAAACAATAATGTAATCGATATTGTTAAGACTGTGCAAGTTTTGATTTTGAACCTTCTCGATGTAGATCGGTGTTTTATAAGCAGAACCAACAGCCAAATACTTTCGTAAGACATCTTGCTCTCCCGTAAACGATGTCATTCCATTAGCGACTGAAATAGATTTAATTACAACATCACCTATGTCTGTTACATCCCATACTTGAGACACATTCCCTTTTAACTGATATGAAATAGTACTTCCATAGCCAGCATCCACGAAACACAATTTGGACTGAGAAGAAATATTAATCTGAGACTTTGTTCTTAACGTAATATAATCTAACCACGCTAGAGAATTAGATTGAGGTTTCGAATAAGTCAAATCGACTTGCACAGAGCTGGCATTCTCACTTAAAGTATAAGTTGAAATTCCTGATTTAACGTAATCACTGTAGTAAACGCCTGAAACATTAGAAATATTCAAGTCTGCATACGATTGACCATTTACACTTACATTAAAAACATTATTTCCTGAGGTTGCTCTCGCCGCGGTTGCAATTTTTAGCTCAGGATTATACGTTAACGATGGATTCTCAACCGAAAAGGAAAATCTTTGATCTAAATCAAACTCAAAAGGTTCTCCCAACCACCTACTACCAGTTTGAATTAAATTTGTCCAATTGTTTTCATGTATCTGTAGGTGATCGGTATAAGAAACAGAGGTATCAGCAGTAGCCGCAATTGACTCAACCGTCATTTTTTTAGAGCTTTCTTGATTTATCCTGATAAAATAATAGTTCGTATCCGCATAGAAGTGATCGATATGTTGATAATCCCCACTTTCATTAAGTTCCCATTGATCTACTCCTTGTCCAAAAAACGATACACTTTCTCCCGACTCAAAAGAACTATCATCGTCATCGTTTAGCAATACACTTAATTCTTCTAAATCATCAAAATGCTCCGTATCATTGTCCTTTTTTATCATTCCAGCAGGAGCTCCAAAAACTTGAATTTCATCCGGATTGATGGTATTTACATTTATTCCTAACGAGCTAAAGAAAGAATGGTCTAATTGATACACTCCATCATCTACCACTCCAACTTTATAAATATCTCCAGATGCAAAGATCGATGTTGATTTCCAAGTTAAACTTCTTGTTGCCTTAAAAGATCGTTGAGAAACACCGTCATATTCAATGCTAACATGGGTGATTTTATAATACTCTCCATTCTTTTGAACAAAGGGGTATACGAACAGACTGGTAAATGACTTCTTTCTATGAACAGAAACTTCTGAAAGCCATAATAATTCTTTAGGAACCTCCTTTAAAACCGAGGCATTTAAATAAATTTCACTCTCGGTTAACTTTGTCTTTTCGTAGCTTATTTTAGAGACCTTAACCTCATTTTTAAATCGATAAAAATGAAAAGGTTCAATCTTATCCTCAACTATATAAGAATTCTTTGGATACAAGCCTTTTGTTCCATTTTCTTCTACTCTTAAATAATCAAGATCTATTTCCAGATTAGTTGAATTCTGTGCCTCTAATGTAGTTGTAGGAACCACCATAGCAGCAAAACACAAAGCGAATATTAGATGTAACTTTAAATCCATTCCATTGTAAACATACGCAATTTAACGCCTGGGCTTTGTAATTATTGTGACAGGCAACATCATATTTTAATGAGAATTTTACATTATTTTTTTGTATACTTGTTGATTATAAGTAATGTATAGATAGCTTATGAATTATATAAAAATAGCCTTCGGATTTCTAATTTTACTAGCAGTATCAAGTACTGAAGTCAAAGCACAGGATCCTGGTTTTACTCAGTTTTACGCTAATCAACTGTATTTAAACCCTGCATTTGCCGGTACTTCTAAGTGTCCTAGAATTGTAATGAATTACAGAAATCAGTGGCCAGCAATATCTGCTACTTATGTGACTTACGGTTTGGCATATGATCAGTACATCAGCGCTATGGGCGGTGGAGTTGGTTTACTTCTAACTAGAGATGACGCCGGAAAAGGTATTTACACAACTACAAGAGCAAGTTTCACATACTCAAAGCATATTCCTTTAAACAGTCAGTACACTTTAAACTTCGGTTTAGAAGGTGGCGTGCATATGAAAGAATTGAATCCAGATAGATTAGTATTTGGAGATCAAATCTCTTCTACTTCAGGATTTTTAGGATCACAAACATTGGACCCTGCAGGAAGTGCAAGAACAGGAATTGTTAGACCAGATTTCTCAGCGGGAGCTTTACTTTACTCTAAGTATTTCTTCATGGGATTAGCTGGACATCACTTAAACACTCCTGATGAAGGATTTGTTCAAGAATCTGTTTTACCTATTAAGTACACAGGACACATGGGAGCTTCTATTCCGTTAACAGGTAATCTTGGAGGAAGAGCTAAAGGAGCAAAATCATCTATTTCTCCAAATGTCCTTTATCAAAGACAGCAGGATTTTCAACAATTAAACCTTGGGCTTTACGTTAAGAAGGGAGCATTAGTAACTGGATTGTGGTACAGAAACAGTGATGCATTTATTGTTTTGATTGGAATTGAACAAGATATGATCAAGCTTGGATATAGCTATGATTTAACAATCTCACGATTAGGTAATGCTTCGGCTGGTTCACATGAATTGTCATTTCAATGGCAGTTTCCTTGTAGACCCCCGAGAAAAAAGTTGAGAGCTATACAGTGTCCTTCTTTCTAGGTTAAGGAGCAGGACGTATTAATTTAAAGGTTATGAAAGGTAAATTATTTAAGGTGTACGGAAGAATAGCAGTTTTAGGTGCTGCTTTATTACTTTCTTCTTGTGGAAAGGACGTTTCAAATGTAACAGGTTGGGCTTATAACGACCCTAAAAATGGTGGTTATGATGTTCCTTACTTTGATGAACAAGAATCTGGTCCAGGTCTTCTTTTTATTGAAGGTGGACGTTTCACAATGGGTAGAACAGAAAAAGATGTAATGTCTGATTGGAGAAATACTCCTAGGACGCAATCAGTTTCTTCTTTCTACATGGATGAAGTTGAGATAAGAAATAAAGATTGGAGAGAATATGTTTATTGGCTAAGAAGAGTATTCGGAATGGATTACCCTGAAGTAGTGCAAAAAGCATTTCCAGATACATTGGTTTGGAGAAGCGAATTAGCTTTTAACGAACCTTACGTTGAACTTTACTACAGACACCCTGCATATGCAGACTACCCTGTAGTTGGAGTTAACTGGTTACAAGCACAGGATTTCTGTGTTTGGAGAACAGACAGAGTTAACGAAATGATCTTAATCCGTGAGGGTGTTCTTCAAATGAATCCACAACAGGTTGCTGAAGACAACTACAATTACGATGCGTATTTATTAGGACAGTATGAAGGATTAGTTAAAGGTGATTTAGATGACCTTAACCCTAACTACGAAACTAGAAAAGTAAGAGTTGAAGATGGTATATTCTTACCTCGTTACAGACTACCAACAGAAGCTGAGTGGGAATTTGCTGCTCTAGGTTTAATTGGTAATACATTTGGAGGAAGAATGACTGACAGAAGACTATATCCTTGGAATGGTCACTGGGTTAGAAATAAAGATGAAGAGTTTAGAGGTCAAATGATGGCTAACTACACTAGATCTAAAGGTGATAGAATGGGTATTGCTGGTGACTTAAATGATCACGCTGATATTACTACAAACGTATACGATTACTGGCCTAACGATTATGGTTTATACCATATGTCTGGTAATGTATCTGAGTGGGTAATGGATGTATACAGACCATTAACTTTACAAGATGGAGATGAGTTTAGATCTTTTAGAGGTAACGTTTTCCAAACATGGGAAAGAGATAACTCTGGATATTTACTAGACAAAGATTCACTTGGTCGTATGGTGAAAAGAGATGTTGATAACGAGCACGCTGAAGATGATTTAGTAAACAGAAGAAACTATAAGAAATCAGATAACATCAATATATACGATGGTGACTTCTCTTCTTCAGTTTACTTCGCTGACGGTGGTAGAGATGCAGGTGAGTTCAAGAACAAAAACATGTATGAGCACTCTAAAACTACTCTAGTATCCAACAGAACAAGAGTATACAAAGGTGGTAACTGGGAAGACAGAACATACTGGTTATCTCCTGGTACTAGAAGATTCTTAGACGAAAGACAGTCTAAAAGAACAATTGGTTTCAGATGTGCTATGCACAGAGTTGGAAAACAAACGGTTTGGTAAAAAAACAATAAATTTTATACTTTAAAGGCTAATCATAAATGATTAGCCTTTATTTTTGGATTATGATTTCTATTGAGCAACTATACAACTATTACTTAAGTAATCCTTCAATTACTACTGATACTCGAAATATTAAAAATGGAGATATCTTTTTTGCCTTGAAAGGAGATAATTTCAATGGTAATTTATTTGCAGCAAAAGCTATAGAACTTGGTGCAAAATATGTTGTTATCGATCAAGGAGAAGCCTTTAATGATAGCTATATACTAGTAGAAGATGTTTTAGAATATCTGCAAAACTTTGCCAGACACCACCGTAATCAATTCTCTATTCCATTTATTGGTATTACAGGTACTAATGGTAAAACTACCTCTAAAGAATTGATTAACGCGGTTTTAGAAAGACAGTTTAAAGTCTCTTATACTCAAGGAAATCTAAACAATCACATAGGAGTTCCTTTAACTGTTTTAAGTATACCAAGTGATGCTGAAATTGCAATAATAGAAATGGGCGCAAGTCATAAAGGGAATATAGAAGAACTATGCAACATTGCAGATCCAAGTCATGGTGTTATTACTAACATAGGAAAAGCACATTTAGAAGGCTTTGGGAGTGAATTAGGAGTCCTTGCCACGAAATCTGAACTATATCAACACCTTATTGCTAAAGATGGTTTAATCTGGCTTAACGAGCAAGACGAAACATTACAATCAAAACTGAAAGAACTAAGCTTTAAGCCAAACTATTATAACGGTGACAAGTCTTTGGTTCAATTGGAATCCTATAGTTGTAATCCATTTCTTTCTTGTCTTTTTAAACATCAAGAAAAGCTCTACCCTGCTCAATCTAAATTATTTGGAGAATACAATGCGTTAAATATTTGCTTGGCGATAGCCATTGGTGTTCATTTTAAAATGAACATAGAAGATTGTATCAAAGGAATAGAGGAATATACACCTAGTAATAATCGTTCTGAAATAAAAACTACCGAAAAAGGTAACACCATAATTCTTGACGCCTATAACGCCAACCCTAGTAGCCTAACTTTGGCATGTAATAGTTTCTTTAATTCTACCTTGGAAAACAAACATGTTATTCTGGGTGATATGCTAGAACTTGGTGAAGTAAGTATTCAGGAGCATAGAGATCTTTTAAATACTCTACCAACTTCTGCATCAGCTTTTCTTGTTGGTAAGGAATTCAAGCAACTTGAAGCGGAGTATAAAAATTTTAAGTTCTATAACTCGAACATCGAACTTATTGAAGAACTAAAGCAAGTAAGACTAGAAAATGCCAGCTTTTTAATAAAAGGGTCTAGAGGTATTAAGCTAGAAAACGTAGTACAATACTTATAGGTTATCGCTCTCAAACCATTCAGCAAAGCTTGTTTGAGTCTCTCTTAAACGAGCAGAATGTAAACGTACACCATCATTTAATTTACTTTTAATGCGATCAACAAAATCCAATAATAGGTTTTCACAGCTTGGCTGATAATCCGCTAAGATTATTTTACCTGCCCACTCTTCATGGTTTGCAATTTCCTTATGAGGTGAATTCTTATTTACCACTAAGGCATGATCGAACTGATCGATAACCTGACCGTTTACAATCTTTTTAAGATCCGTAAAGTCCATTACCATTCCAAACTTCACATTATCAGGGTCTGAGATAGGTTCTCCAATCAAAGTAACCGTTAACTGATATGAATGACCATGAACATTCTTACAAGGTCCGTCATAACCATATAAGGCATGAGCCATTTCAAATCTAAACTCTTTACTTATCCTTAGCTTTCTCATATTTCAAAGTTAAAACAAATGGCTCATATTCAAAGTCGTTTTGTTGATCAAACTCAAAGCAAAAACTGAGAAACATCATATTCAGCTTTAATGTTATGAAATAACTTGCAATCAAATTGATAATTATGAAAAAGATCTCTGTCGCTATTGACTTTAAAAACAACGCTTACGAATTACTAAACGTAGCTGTAAACTGGTGTAAGCTATTTAAGGCTGAATTAAATATCATCCATATTGATCAAGAACAAAAGATTGATATCTCAGTTCCTTTAAACTTATCAAACCCATATAACTCAGAAGAGGATATCCTTCAAGCTAAGGTTAATAAGGATGTGGTTAATCAATCTCAAAGCAAAGTGGAAGATCTTTTAAAGTACCTTGACACATCTAAGCTGAACATTACTTATAACATTAAGGTTGATGCAATTGATAATGGTCTTAAAGAGGCTATCAATTCAGAGAATCCAGATCTATTGATAATATCTATCACTAACGATTTAGATACAAATCATTTTGAACCGACAACCTTATACAGACTTTTCGAAGCCGTTGACACTCCAGTTTTAGCTATACCTTCTGATTTTGCTGATTATGAAATCAAAAGAATGGTATTCGCATATGATAAGAAATCTGAATTTACGGACAACTTAAATGCTTCTCGTGATCTTGCAGCTCAAATGGGTACGGAAATATATAACGTCAAAGTCTTCCCTAACGAATTGGATTACCGAAAGTACATCAATGAAGAATCATGGAAAGACAGTGCTTATGATTACTGCTTCACTTGTTCTGATGTTTACAGCGGATTGTTAGGTTTTATGTCTGGAATTCAAGGTGATCTACTGGTTATTAATCACGAAAAAAGAGGTTATTTAGGTAAGTTTTTCCATGAAAGTATGACCAAGAAATTTTTAATGGACGCCAAGCTTCCATTGCTTATTTTTGATGGACATATTATTGATTGGAATTTACTAGAATGAAAAAAATCTTAATTGCCAGCGACTTAAGCGATAGCTCCAAAAGGAGTTTCGATTACATCATGAAAGTTTGCCTTAAAGTTGAAGCTAGTCTTCATGTTCTTAATGTAAATAAGAAGGATGTTAATTCGTCTCTGGTTGGAGATTCTCCTGGGATTAAAACTTCTTCTTTATCCAATCGAGAAACGCTTGATACTAGATTAGCTTCATGGGTTGATGAAGGAAATGAACTTTTTAGAAATAATAAAATAGAGGACTGTCTAGTACAGTCCTTTGTTGAATCTGGAGATCCGGTTAAAATCATTAGCTCTTATGCAAATGATAAGGATTATGATCTGCTCGTTGTTAATGCTAAAGGAGGAGGTAAAATCCGTCAACTGCTAGGTAGTCTTGCTTATCCTTTATTAGAAAAAGTTACTATACCTATATTTTTCATTCCTGATGTTAATGAACTAAAATTGCCAAAACAATTATTATTCAGTACTGATTTTCACCAAAAGGATATGGATCATCTACTAAAACTGTATCGCCTTTTTGCACAGTTACAGTTTAATATATCATTATCTCATTTTAGTAGCGATGATGATCTGGAAAGTGATAGAAATATTCTGAGTGTCTTCATTAATTCCGTTCAAGATAGGTTTCCCTATCAAAAAATGACGCAACAAATCTTTAGTGATAAAGATGGAGATTCAATAGTTGATTGTCTGGAATCTTTAGAAAACGGATGGATAGCCATGTCAACTCATAAAAGAGGAACATTCGAAAAGATTATTAACCCTAGTATTTCTAAGAAACTCTTAAACAATTTAGAGCGACCATTAATCGTATTTAAAAACTAAACTTCCTGCGATAATAAATCATGAATGTGCAGGTATTCAAACTGTCCTACCCTACCTATAAGGTGTAAACCTTCAACCCTTCTCAGTTGCTCTAAAACCGGAAGAACCTCCTGCTTTGATTTTGAGTTTAAAACGGGATAAGCATTCCTCAAAGTTTTAACACAAGCGAATAACTCTTTCTCTTTTGATATAAATTCAGGCAGCTGTTTTCTCACCATGTTGATTAACTCTTCATCCTTCATTTCGTCGTATCCATCTCCCGAGAAATAAGGTATTTCAATTGCAACACTCGTTTTACCTTCCGGACTCATATACTTACTCCTATTTCTCGGTTCCGTGATTCTAGTGAAGGCATACTCTTCTTCAGGGAAGTATAAGGTTGCATTATTACTGATACTTTCGGTATCTAAAGCCATAAAAACAAGCTTTAAATGCCTGTAATTAAAACTAATTTGTTGAGTGTAAAAGTCTTTCAAAAAGCCTAAGGGCAATGACGAATACAATTGCTTTGATAAGTAAATAGCTTTTGTAGTTTCTACTCTAAAACCGTAATCATCCTTATTTATAGAAACAACTTTTTCTTCGAACTTAATATGATTTTTGACTAGGTCTCCAATAGTCTGAAATATTTGATAAATTCCGTATTTCGGATAGTAAAAACGTCCGTCAATATGCTCTGGTTCGATACCCAAAACTAATTCCTTTAACAAACTAGAAAAACTAAGCTTCCCAAGTCGTTTACCACTTACTTCAGGAATAAGATCATAGGTGCTTTCTCCCCAAAGCTTTTTCGAATAGTTATGTAAAAACCTATCTCCAATCGTCTTACCAAACTTAGTGTCAATATCATGTCCAAAAGAATCACCATTCTTACCTTTCACAAATTGATCTCTAAATACTTTAACTTTTTCCGAAACACTTAGGTTCTTTAAAACCTCCATTGGTTTAATTGGAAAAGAGAACCAATCTCCTCGAGAATATATTTTACTGGGTAAGTTTATCTCAAATAACTCCTCTTTTAACAAACCTTTAATCCACTCACTTACTTCTTTATTCTTATCATGTAAACGATGAGCTCCTGAATCAAAAGCAAAGTTATTCTCCCAAAACGTAAAACAATTACCTCCAACTCGATTACTACCTTCTAATAGAATAAACTGTTCTCCTTTCTCTTGCAAGCGATAAGCAGTTGAAAGTCCTGCAGGACCAGCTCCAAGAACCAAAATATCCACCTTAATCGTTTCCATAAACGCTAACTTTTAGTCTAGACCACATTGGATTAATACTCGGATTATGATGAAAAACAGTATCTAACAACAAAGGTTTATTCTTGAAAAACTCATTATCTCCAACCAAAATGAAATGATCATAAGCTATGGTATCACTCTGAACGAATTCCTCTATGCTTTCCAAATCCCAAAAGTGAAGACCTTTTGTCTGATACCTAAGTGAATAATTCAACAATTTTGACGATATCAAAACCGTTTCATCCAACTTCTTGTTTACCAAAAATTCACTCAGTTGAGCAATGGAGGATGGCTTTTGATGCTCTTTTATCACTTTCACATCCCAATACATTAAGAGAATTATTAACGGAATAAAAATCCATTTTGACCATCTGGACGAAACAAAGCCAAACACTATTACTACACCACTTATTAGAGGTAAAACATGCCTAAACTTATATACTATGTTTTGGAAAAACAGAATCCAAACAGCATATAGAAGTAGACCTATAATAAAGTATTTGTTTTCCTTAAGTCTACTCTTACTAAACAAGACATATAGTAGTATTCCAACGGGAAGACTAAGCGAAAAACCGAAAGACAATCCATCGTTTAAAATTCTTTGCCAGAAAAATTGTAGTCTTTCCAAAACACCATGAGATTCACTTGTATAAGCACCCCCAAAATCATTGAAGTGTCCGTCTGTTTGTTTTAAAGCAACTTCTAGTAAGTCTTTTAAATCAGCGAAAAGAAGTAAACTGGAAAGCAACACCACTAGAGATAATATGGATATGAAAATTTCCTTCCAAGCTTTCTTTTGAATCAAGTAAATACCAATAGGAATTAAAAAAGGAAAGTAAGAAAGGCGAACACCAATTAAAAGAATCGATAAAACAGCACAAGTCAATCGCTTCTCTTTTGTAAGACTATAATACAGCCCTAGTACAATCGTTACGCCTAGTAAATCCGGCATATATCTTCCCGCCATAATCCAATGAATAGGTAGAAGTAAAACTATTATGGAGAGATAATAATTCTTAGTCCATTTCAAACAATAATAAAACAAGCCAAATAATGCCAAAGCATTAACCAGTGAAAAGGCATATGAAAACTTCCCTAGTATTAAATATGGAATCTTAAGAAGATAAATAAATACAGGGTATAAAGGAAAATGAGGTATTCCGTCTCCAGGTCTGAAATTTTGCACACCTAATGCAAAACGCAAGGAATCAGGATCTTCTACATAATGAATGGTATTCCAGTACTGAATAATCAATATAAAAACAAAGACTCCCCCATACTTGAGGAAGTCTCTGCTTTTTAAGTATTGAATTATTTCAGTCTTTTTCATTTACCAAGCTGCTGCTTGAGTATCCGTGAAGCTATATGCTGCTTGGATTAAATCTCTAGCAGTTTCTAAATTAGCTAATAAAGCTGTGTTATTTGTAAACTCATCAGGACTATCTCCGAAGTGAGTCATTACTGCATCATAATCACTTTCAATCTCTGCTCCAGTAACAAAAGATAACATCATGA
>CBFIFL010000006.1:0-67499 GCA_965661855.1 Flavobacteriales bacterium | reverse complement strand
GTCTTTGCGTATCATCACTATGTGCATTTTTTAAATCTGCTCCATACCTATTATACATTTGAGCGCGTTGTTCACTAGGCTGAAATAAAACATTGAAAGCATCCGCTATTTTATAACCTTCATCGTAGATCAGTGTGAATTTAGCTCCAGACTTTTCAGCTGATTTAGACAGGTACTTTAATCTCTCAGGAGAAACAGCAATTACTTGAGCGCCTTTGTCTTCTATCAAATGAATACTGTCTTGCATATGCGAAAGATGTCTATTACAATACGGACACCATTGTCCTCTATAGAAAACTACAATAAGCGGACCATTTTCTAAATTCTTTTGGAAATCAAATGAAGAGGAATCAATCGCTATCCCATTCAATGAAGGAATAGTATCTCCGACATTAATACCTGTTACATTTTCTAATGCTTGGCCATTAAGCAACAAAGCATTTATTAAAAGTAAAAAGCTGATTACATTTCTCATAAGCTCAATTTGGTTATACCGTATTATTTCACAGACAATTTAAACCAATGTAACAAGCCAAAGAAATTTACTTTACCTAATCCCTATTTCAGTCAGGAAAAAGACTGTCCAGAATACCTAAAATGAAAAGAGCCAAGGATTACCTTGGCTCTTTTCTATAATTATTTAAGCTAGCTATTAGCTAGAACATGTATCGCAATCCTCGTCTTCTTGAGTCTGTGCAGCTACAGGAGCCTCTACTACTTGTTCTGTGCTTTCTACAGGATTTGCAGCAGTTACTGGCTTGATTTGCTCTTGAGCTTGTTTCTCAACAGTAAACTTAATCGCATCAGTTGCAGCTTGAGATCTCAAGTAGTACATACCTGTTTTAAGACCTTTCTTCCATCCGTAGAAGTGCATAGAAGTTAACTTACCGAAGTTAGGGTCTTGAATGAACAAGTTCAATGATTGAGACTGATCAATGTAAGCTCCTCTATCAGCAGCCATATCAATGATATCCTTCATAGACATCTCCCATACTGTTTTGTATAGTTCTTTGATGTTAGTTGGGATTTCAGGGATATTTTGAATTGATCCATTTTCAGCCATTAACCTTTGCTTCATAGATTCATTCCATAAACCAAGTTTTACTAAGTCTCTTAATAAATGCTTGTTTACAACGATGAACTCACCTGAAAGCGTTCTTCTTGTATAGATATTAGAAGTATAAGGTTCAAAACACTCATTGTTTCCTAAAATCTGAGATGTAGAAGCTGTTGGCATTGGAGCCATTAACAACGAGTTTCTTACACCGTGCTCTTTAATTTCTTCTCTTAACACATCCCATTCCCATCTATCAGAAGGAGCTACATTCCATAAATCAAACTGGAATTGACCTTTAGAAAC
Organism: Flavobacteriales bacterium; assembly: GCA_965661855.1. Lineage (GTDB taxonomy): Bacteria > Bacteroidota > Bacteroidia > Flavobacteriales_C > CBFIFL01 > CBFIFL01. Next base: position 66,139 of record CBFIFL010000006.1, on the reverse strand, counting down.
TGGAGAACCTTCATAAGTTGAATATGGTCCTTCTTCAATTGCTAAATCTTTTGAAGCAGTCATTGCAGCAAAGTACATTGTTTCAAAAATGTCTTTGTTCAATTGCTTAGCCTCATCAGAAGTAAATGGCATTCTCATTAAGATTAACGTATCCGCTAAACCTTGAACACCTAAACCAATTGGTCTATGTCTTAAGTTCGAATTCTTTGCTTCTGCTACTGGGTAGTAGTTTCTGTCAATGATTTTGTTCAAGTTCTTCGTAGCAGTCATTGTTACGTCGAATAACTTATCGTGATCAAACTTACCGTCTTTAACAAACATTGGTAAAGCGATCGAAGCCAAGTTACATACAGCTACCTCATCTGGTGCAGTATACTCAATGATCTCAGTACATAAGTTAGATGATCTAATTGTACCTAGGTTCTTTTGGTTTGACTTTTCATTACAAGCATCTTTATATAGCATGTAAGGAGTTCCTGTTTCTGTTTGAGATTCTAAGATCGCAAACCATAACTCTTGTGCAGGAATTGTTTTTCTTCCTTTCCCTTCTTGCTCATACTTTGTATATAATGCTTCAAATTCAGCACCATGACAATCTGCTAATCCTGGGCATTCGTTAGGACACATTAAAGTCCAATCTCCACCTTCTTCAACTCTCTTCATGAATAAATCTGGAGTCCAAAGCGCGTAGAATAAATCTCTTGCTCTTTGCTCTTCTTTACCGTGATTCTTTCTTAAGTCTAAGAAATCAAAGATATCTGCATGCCACGGCTCCATATAAATTGCGAAAGAACCTTTACGTTTACCTCCTCCTTGGTCAACATATCTTGCCGTGTCATTGAATACTTTAAGCATTGGTACAATACCATTCGAAGTACCATTTGTTCCTTTAATATAAGAACCTGTAGCTCTTACATCATGAATAGAAAGACCAATACCTCCAGCTGATTGTGAAATCTTAGCTGTTTGCTTTAATGTATCGTAAATACCATCAATACTATCTTCTTTAGTTGTTAATAAGAAACAAGAAGACATTTGTGGTTTTGGTGTACCTGAATTGAATAAAGTTGGCGTTGCGTGAGTAAACCATCTTTCAGACATCAAGTTGTATGTGTTGATAGCTGCTTCAATATCATCTTTATGGATACCTAAAGAAACTCTCATCAACATATGCTGTGGTCTCTCAGCAATCTTACCATCTAACTTTAATAGGTAAGAACGCTCAAGAGTTTTAAATCCGAAATAATCGTAAGTAAAATCTCTATCATAGATTACAGAAGAATCAATAACCTCTGCATTCTTTTGAATCACCTCATAAACATCATCCGCTATTAATGGAGCAGGAAGATTTGTTTTAGGATCAATGTACTCATATAAGGCCTTAGCCGTCAATGAGAAAGATTTTTCAGTATTCTTATGTAAGTTAGATACTGATAATCTTGATGCTAATAAAGCATAATCAGGATGAGAAATAGTAAACGAAGCAGCAGTCTCAGCAGCCAAGTTATCTAATTCTCCAGTAGTTACACCATCGTAAATACCTTCAATTACCTTCATTGCCACCTTTACTGGGTCAACCAAATTATCTAAACCGTAACAAAGTTTAGAGATTCTAGCAGTAATTTTGTCAAACTTAACAGCCTCTTTACGACCGTCTCTTTTAATTACAAACATGTGTTCTTTTTATCTTATTAATGAAACCAGACTTGATTAAAAATCAGCGTCTAATCTAAATGTGTTATCCTCTTTACTACTCATAACTCCAGCTTTTTGGTAATCACCAACTCTCTTTTCGAAGAAGTTCGTTTTTCCTTGGATAGAAATCATATCCATAAAGTCAAACGGATTCGATACGTTATAAACCTTATCGTTTCCTAATTCAACTAATAATCTGTCAGCAACAAATTCAATGTATTGAGTCATTAACTCAGCATTCATTCCAATCAATCTAACTGGTAATGCATCCGTAACAAACTCCTTTTCAATGTCAACAGCGTCAACAATGATCTTTTGTACTTTTTCCTTTGATAATTTCTCCTCAACATGGCTGTTGTATAATAAACAAGCGAAATCACAGTGAAGACCTTCATCTCTTGAGATTAACTCATTCGAGAAAGACAATCCTGGAAGAAGACCTCTCTTCTTTAACCAGAAGATAGAACAGAAAGAACCTGAGAAGAAAATTCCTTCCACAGCTGCGAAAGCAATTAACCTTTCTTGGAAAGAACCATTATCAATCCAATTTAAAGCCCACTCTGCTTTTTTCTTAACACAGTCTAAAGTATCAATTGCTCTAAACAAGTGATCTTTCTCTGCTTTATCCTTAATCAATGTATCGATTAACAAAGAGTAAGTTTCAGAATGAATGTTTTCCATCATTACTTGGAAACCATAAAAGAACTTAGCTTCAGTATACTGAACTTCACTTAAGAAATTCTCAGCAAGATTCTCATTAACAATACCATCACTTGCAGCGAAGAATGCTAATACATGCTTGATGAAATGTCTTTCATCATCATTTAACTTATTGGCAAAATCAGTAATATCTGTACTTAAATCGATCTCTTCTGCTGTCCAGAAGCTCGCCTCTTGTTTCTTGTAGAAACTCCAAATGTCATCATGCTTAATTGGAAATAAAACGAAACGATCTTTGTTCTCTTGTAAAATTGGTTCCATGAACTGTGCTAACTTAAATTATCAATCTGTTTTTAAACGAAAATCCGATGATTACCTCGAGAAAAAACGCTTCTACAAAAATGTCTAAAATTGATTCTGTAGTCAATCGCACTTATTCACAAATCAAGCGAAGTTTTTAACACTTAGGTAGAAACTATCTTCTTATTCGTCGTTCTATCAAGTTACGGTATAAAACACGAAAACCCTTGTAAAAACAAAGGATTTAATTCACAATAAAAAGTTAATAATCAATTAGTTATAAAAAATATTTATGACAGCAATAAATTACACCCTCGTATATCCGAGTGATCAAATCGCCCCATGATTTCGAAGTGACCGTTTTCATGAATTCGACCTAGGTCCTGCGTTGCGATGAATGAACAAGAATATTTATTTGCCAAATCTATAACGTTTATACCCCCCGTTTTTGAATCCTTTCTCAACGTCAAAGGGTCTTGAACTTCTCGAATTAAAATTTTCATCCATGGCGGACAATCAAATAATCCTTTTTCTAAAGAATATGCTTGTGAAAGTAATTCCGTCATTCCATATTCCGAATGAATTTCATCTATCTGCAAGCCTTGTTTTAAAACCGAGTGAAGCTCTGATTTTATCATTTCCTTTCTTTTCCCTTTCATTCCCCCCGTTTCCATAAAAATAGTATTGTGAAATGGTCCGATATTCTCCTCGGCTAAGTCAAGTAAAGCATACGTTACTCCAAATACCAAACAAGGTTGGTTTGGATCTTTCATGATAGACAATAATTCATCTGTTAATGAAAGACAAAATTGTGAATCTCTACTTCCCGATTTTTCAATCAAACTATCAACCATGTATATCAATGAAGAGCCCTCTCTTTCCAAATAAGATGGGAGTAATCCAATCACACAGAACGTTGATAGATCACCGTAAAACAGGTCAAAAGCTTTTAAAAAAGAAGTCTCATAAATAGACAGGTCCTTTATGTAATGCTTTGATGTATTTACTCCTGTTGTTCCTGATGAAGTAAATACCTTCTCAAAAGAATCTCCAATTAATAATTCATGATTCTTAAACATTTCAATAGGCAAAAAAGGGATTTGCTCAAAGTTCGTAATCTCCTTAGGTTTTACTTTTAGATAATCAACGAAGTCTTGATAAAGCTTCAGGTTCTGATATTGAAAATGGAAGGTTTCCAAAGCCAATGCATTGAACTCATTCTCTGTCTTTATGTTAAACACCTTTTCCAATTATCTAATGCCTTGAATTTTTCATAAATTTAGATGCTAACATCGGTATGAAGAAATACATCCCATCTTTTTTTACAATTATTCTTTTTGTCTCGCTAATCGCTTGCCAAACTGATGATGAATTCCCTCCTGAACCAAGTATTAGTTTGGGTGACTTTATTATTTATGAAAGTGACTCTGCTCATTTTAATTTTTCATTCACTGATGGAGATGGGGATTTAGGATTATCACAAAGTGATACAGCAGCTCCTTTTGACTTCAATACCTTTTTCACCTATTCTGAAATGCAAAATGGTTCATGGGTTGACTTCGATTTGGGCGATTTAGGTTATTATTATCGAATACCTACGCTACAGGACGGACCCAATCCTAAGGCTATTTCTGGAGAAATAAGGGTTACGCTTATTCCGTATTTCAATGCCAGTGCAAGTGCGCTTTCTGATACATTTAAATGGTCGGTATTTGTGCAAGACAAAGCTCTAAACCAAAGTAATACGATTGAAACTCAAGCTTACATTAAGCCTTAATTAACTTGACTTTCCTTCAAAAACAATAACGAATTCTCCTTTCGGATTTTTGTTTTTAAAGTGCTCTAATACTTCTGATACCTTTCCTCTATTCACTTCTTCAAACTTCTTGGATATTTCACGAACCGTTGCACATTGTCTATCTCCTAAAAACTCTAAAGCCTGTTCTAAAGATTTAACTACACGATATGGACTCTCATAAATGGCAAACGTACATTCCATTTCTGCTAGATACTTCCATCTGGTTTGCCTTCCTTTTTTATGAGGAAGAAAACCTTCAAAGTAAAAACGATTACAAGGTAATCCGGAAACAACTAATGCTGGAATAATTGCGGTTGGACCAGGTAAACACTCGACTCTAACACCAGCCTCAGCTGCTGCTGTAACCAATAAATAACCCGGATCAGAAATACCAGGTGTTCCAGCATCTGATATCAAAGCTATATTTTGACCCGACTTTAAGTCTTCTATTACGTTTTCACTTGTTTTATGCTCGTTATGTTGATGATGAGACCTCATCGGTACACGAATCTCTAAATGATTTAAAAGTTTAGAAGAAGTTCGAGTGTCTTCGGCTAAAATTAAATCCGATTCTTTTAAGACCTTAATTGCTCTTAAAGTCATATCATCTAAATTCCCAACTGGAGTTGGCACCAAAGTTAATTGTCCGCTCATACTGCGAAGATAGTTATTGTTTAGAATAGTGCTTTAATTCTGGACAGCCTGAATACCCATCACCAAACTTTGAACTATCTCTTTCACTTGATCCAGTGTGTTTAATCTTCCAAAAGAAAAACGAATACACCAAGCTGACTCTTCATCAGAAAAACCCATTGCTTTTAAAACATGAGAAGGCTCTCTGCTAGCAGATGTGCAGGCTGAACCCATAGCCATATTTAAATCTGGACATTTTGTAATTAATCGTTCCGCTTTAACTCCAATAAACATCACCATCGAAGTATTATTCAATCGTTCATTTTCCGAACCGATAATCCTGACATCAACCTGTTCCTTAAGTAAAGTTTCAAAAGCTTCTTTGACTAATCGTGTATTAGTATTGGTGTCTTCGCTTACATGATTGATTGCAGAAGACATACCAACTAAGCCAGGAACATTAATCGTACCTGATCTTCTAGCTTTTTGGTGTCCTCCACCGTTTACTTGTTCTTCTAAGACTACACGAGGACTCCGTCTTCGCACATACAATCCTCCTATCCCTTTCGGTCCGTAAAATTTATGTGCCGAGAAGGCAGCTAAATCGATTCCTAAATCATCGAAATTGACACTTGTTTTCCCAACAGCTTGAGTCACATCAGACATCATGATGGAATTGTTGTCATGAACCAACTTTGAAATAGAAGACATCTTTTGAATCACCCCTGTCTCATTATTTGCTAGCATAATAGATACCATTACCGTATCTGACCTAAGTTTAGATTGCAGCTCCATCAAGTCAATTAAACCATGACTATCTACTCCCAAATACTCAACCTCTGCCCCCTTTTTTTCAATCGACTTAAATGTGTCAATCACAGCTTTATGCTCTGTAACACAAGTTATAAAGTGCTTTCCTTTTGAAGCATACTTCTCAAAAACACCTTTAATGGCAAGATTGATGGACTCTGTAGCCCCTGAAGTAATCACCAATTCAGATGAATCACATTTCAGGAATTGAGCTATGTTATTTAAAGAATCATCTACTTTCACATGTGCTTGCCTACCAAACCTATTAGTGTGACTGGCGGCATTACCGAAGTCCTTAGTAAAATAAGGAAGCATATCCTCAAGTACCTCTGGTAAAACCGGAGTGGTAGCATTATGATCCAAGTAAATTAAATCGTCCATTATGGTAATTTTCAAACTTTTATAAAGTTATTAAAACACTATAAGCTTTTAGCTGTTTTAAGTAATTTAGAATTAAAATTCGGGAAGCATGAACTATCGCTATTGTAATGACATTTTGAACTATTCAAGATGGGAAACCAGAGAGGTAAAAGTCGGGAATATTGGTATCGGAGGAAACAATCCAATCCGTATTCAGTCTATGACAACGACCGACACTATGGATACAATGGCCACAGTTGAAGAAAGCATTCGAATGATTGAAGCTGGTTGTGAATTAATAAGAATCACCGCTCCATCTCAAAAAGAAGCTGAAAATTTAGCCAATATTAAAGCTGAATTAAACAAAAGAGGTTATGATGCTCCTATCATTGCAGACATTCATTACACACCTAAAGCAGCAGAAATTGCCGCACGTTTAATTGAAAAGGTTAGAGTAAATCCAGGTAATTACGCAGATAAGAAAAAGTTTGCCAAAATAGATTACACCGATCACGAGTATCAGCAAGAATTAGATAGAATCTTTGAGAAATTCTCACCTTTAGTTAAGATCTGTAAAGAGCATGGAACTGCAATGAGAATTGGAACGAACCATGGATCCTTATCAGATAGAATTCTTTCTCGATTTGGAGATACACCACAAGGGATGGTTGAATCAGCCATGGAGTTCGTTAGAATTTGTGCTCATCACGATTATCACAATCTTATCTTATCCATGAAAGCGAGTAATCCACAGGTTATGATTCATGCCTATAGATTGTTGGTGGATAAAATGAAAGAAGAAGGATACAATTTTCCTTTACACTTGGGAGTAACTGAAGCAGGAGATGGTGAAGATGGTAGAATCAAATCAGCAATAGGAATTGGAGCCTTACTAGAAGATGGTTTAGGTGATACGGTAAGAGTATCCTTAACAGAAGCACCTGAAAATGAAGCTCCGGTTGCGAAAGCTTTGGTTGAGCGATATCTAAATAGAGAGAAATCAAACGTAGCTATAGAAACCAATAGTAAATTTAATCCTTACGCTTACCATAAAAGAAATAGCATTGAGCTAAATCAAATTGGAGGAAAACAAGTACCTAAGGTTATTATTGATCTTAGTAAGGAGAACAACATTACACCAAATACCCTTTCTAATTACGGTTATGATTATTTAGTTGAAGAAGACAAATGGAATATTGGAGAACAAGCTGTTGACTTCCTTTATTTAGGTGATCAGAAACTATCTTTCGCAATTCCAGGAACCTTACAATGCATTGGTGATCACTACCAATGGAAAGTAATTGATCTTTCTGAATACAAAGAGCAAGAAAATGTATTCGTTCAGATTAAGGGTTTGAATGAGTTACAATCATTTAAGTATACTGGCCAAAAGAATATCATTCTTGTTTTTACATCAGAAGCAAGTAATTACATGCAGGAAATCAGAGCCATGTTCTTACTACTTAAAGGTAAAAAAATAGATCTACCTGTCTTTATTAGAAATGATTACAAAGGTTTGGATGAGTTGAAATCTCAAACATACCCAAGTACAGATATAGGTGCTAACATGTTGGAAGGATTTGGTGATGGAATCTGGCTAAACAATGACAACATTAGTGGATCTAAACTTACCTCTATAGTTTTTGGAATACTTCAAGCTACACGAACAAGAATCTCTAAAACGGATTATATCTCGTGTCCTAGTTGTGGAAGAACATTGTTTGATTTGGAAGAAACAACTGCTAAGATTAGGTCGAGAACCAATCATCTTAAAGGATTAAAAATTGGTATCATGGGTTGCATTGTTAACGGACCTGGTGAAATGGCTGATGCTGATTACGGTTACGTAGGATCAGGAATAGATAAGATAACGTTATACAAAGGTCAAGAAGTGGTTGAAAAAGGCATCAATTCAGAAGATGCCGTTGATGCGCTGATTGATTTAATTAAAGACAATGGAGACTGGGTTGACCTTCAATAAAGTCATCTCATATAAACTAAAAAAGGAGCTTAATAAATAAGCTCCTTTTTTATTTCTAGTACTTTTCATACCAGGAGAAATGCTCCTCCGTTATATTGTCTTTCTCTGATTGAAGATGTTTCACAAACTCTTCAGCAACTGGAGATAAACTTTTTTCCTTTAGCCAAATTAAATTCCACTCGGTTAAAATCGGAAAACCCTCTAAAGGATAAATCTCAATTTCACCACTCTCAATAGCGTACTTCAATCCAATCAAAGGCATAATCGAATAACCAATACCAGCAATAATAGCTTGCTTTAATGCTTCGTTTGATTGAAGAACAACTTTACGGCTGATACTTAACTTATGAGTTTCGATGTATTTTTCCGTTTCTTTTCTAGTCGCAGATCCTTCTTCTCTTAAAAGCATTGGGTATTCCTTCAAACAATCCTTTATATTTTCCTTGGAATCACATAAACCTTTCTTACCAACGAAATAAAGCTTATTCGTCAAAAGCGATAATCCTTTAATATTCATTTTTTTCGGAAGAACTGACACAAATGCGAAATCAACCTGATTACTCTCTAATAATTGTAACGCATCATGCCTGTTAGTTACATTAAGATCTAAGTCAACCCCTTTATGTTCTTTCATAAACTTGCTTAGAAAAAAAGGAGCTACATATTTACCTGTAGAGGCAGAAGCAATTTTCAATTTACCTCCCAACATGTTATTATGAGAATGTGCTTTATAGTTGATTACTTCAACTTCTGCTAAAATTTTTTCACACGTTCGAGAGATCTCTCTTCCGAAATCCGTTACATAAAGCTTTCGTCCAATAACTTCAGTCAATGCAATATCAAATTGATCCTGAAACTTCTTCAACTGAATGGATACTGCTGGTTGTGTTAGAAAAAGCTCTTCCGAGGCTTTTGTTATACTCTCTTTTTCTACAATCTTAACAAAGATTCGAAGCTGATTTAATGTATAGTTCATATGTATCGTTTATTAATAAAGTAAACAGCAGAAAGATAAAAATGTTTAATGTATTACTTAAATAAAATAAAACTTAACTCTTAAGAACCTTAAATTGGTAGTTACACCATTCCTTAATACCAATTCAACAAAAAACAATAACTAACTGAAAAACAATGCTTTTAGTTATAAAAAACAACCCCAATGTCTTACATCAATAATTAATCGTTCAATTATAAACTCAACTCTTTAAACACTTACTTATATAACCTATGAATTATGCAAGTGGTTATTTAGAAGCATGTTCGTTTATACGTAGTAACTATACTCAAACGAATAAATTACTGGCTTATGAAAACTTATAGAATACTTTATAGAAGCATAGTTTCAGGACAATTGAATAACGAAGAAATTGAAAAAATAGTCGAAAGAGCTAGAGATAAGAATGCAGCCTTAAACGTTACAGGTATATTATTAGCTGTAGAAGATTGCTTCATGCAGGTTTTAGAAGGTCCTAAGGAAGCAGTTCAAGAGCTTTACTACAATCAAATATTTCATGATAGAAGACATAGCAGACTGCGTGTTTTAAGTGAAGGGTTTATTCCAGAGAGAGACTTAACTAATTGGGATATGGGATTAAGAATTTTTAATACTATTGGAGGTATTGATGAAGAGGAAACTTTAGAACTAAAGAATAGAAAAAGATAATGATCTGGTTTATGAGATATTGAAGTATTTCTATAGAACAGGAGAAGTGGAGCTGGAAGGATTCTGGGAATCATATAAGCAAACAGCATAATCGCAGTCATCGAGAAATAAAAAAGCCTATCAATTGATAGGCTTTTCCTTTTTTAATATATCGGTATTCTTAAATAATCTCCTTTGCCAACTCTAAAACCTTTGGCAGCCCGTTTACATACTTACCTCCTGCAGTTGCATAGAAAGCTTGTCCACCTCCACCACCTTTAATCTCTTTAGCCAACTCTCTAATAATCTTTCCTGCGTTAAGGTCTTTTGACTTCGATAAATCCTCACTCACCACAACCGTAATATTTGGCTTATCATTCACCACGTCGGTCAATACCATAAACAATGGTTTCATTTCTTCCTTAAGTTGAAATGCAATGTTTTTGATCGCCTCAGCATCTCCTAAATTGATATTTTTGGTAATTACATTTATTCCGTCTTTCTGTTGAACCGAAGACTTAATCTCCTCTTTAACAAACTTTGCTTTTTCCTTTACTAATCCAGCTAACTGCTTCTCTTGTGACTTGTTATCCCCCAGTAATTTCTCAAGCGTTTTAGCTAAATCCTTAGGATTCCCCATAAGATCTTCTACCTTCTCTAAAAGCTCTAGTTTCTTATTAATCAATTTATCAGCTTCAGCACCTGTAATTGCTTCTATTCTTCTAATACCAGCAGCAACAGAACCTTCTGATTTGATAATAAATCTTCCAATATCTGACGTGTTTTGAACATGAGTTCCTCCACATAGTTCAATCGAATCTCCAAACTGAATCACTCGTACCTTGTCTCCATACTTTTCGCCAAACAAAGCCATTGCTCCTCGTTCTTTCGCATCATCGATACTAGACTCTCTATCTTCTTCTAAAGTATGTGCCTTTGAAATTTGCTCGTTAATTTTATCACTGATTATATCTAACTCTGCTTGCTCTACTTTTTGAAAGTGAGAAAAGTCAAAACGAAGTACTTTTTCATTAACCAATGATCCTTTTTGCTCTACATGATCACCTAAAACGTCTTGAAGGACTTTATGCAATAAATGCGTTGCACTGTGATTCTTCTCTGACGCTTTTCGTGAACTAACACTCACTTTTGCCGTTAAGCCTCCTGAAAAATCACTTGGCTTATCTTCTGTATAATGCAAAACTAAACCTTCTTCTTTCTTGGTATTCTTAATTACAGCCTTCTCTCCATTTTCGAATAGTAAAACTCCCTTGTCTCCTACTTGACCTCCACCTTCTGAATAGAAAGGTGTTTTATCCAAAACTATTTGAAACAACTCCTTATCCTTGATTTTAGCCGAACGATATTTTAAAACCGAAGCAGTCTCTTCTAAAGAATCATAACCAGTAAAAATAGTCTCTCCATCTTTTAAAACAGTCCAATCACCAGTTGCTAAACTCGTTGCTTTTCTTGATCTATCTTTCTGCTCTTGTAAATGTTTTTCGAAAGAAAGAAAATCAACTTTAGCATTCTTTTCACTAGCTAATAGCTCTGTTAAATCGATAGGAAACCCGAAAGTATCGTACAATTCAAACGCAAACTTACCGTCAACCAATCCGTTCTTTGCATCATATTGATTAAATCTTTCGATTCCCTTATCTAAAGTCTTTAAAAACCCTTGCTCTTCCTCCTTAATTACTTTTTCAATTAAGTTCTGCTGTTTCTTCAACTCAGTAAAGTGTCCTCCCAATTTCTCAACTAAAACAGATACCAATTGAAAGATAAATGCTCTATCATAATTCAAGAATGAGAATCCATAACGAATTGCTCTTCTAAGAATTCTTCTGATAACATAACCAGCTCCTGTATTAGAAGGTAATTGTCCATCACAAATTGAAAAGGCTACAGCTCTTACATGATCGGCAATTACTCTAAAGGCAACATCCGTTTTACTATCTGAGAATTGATACTTAATCCCTGTATCCTTTTCTAAAACTTTAATGGTATCAGTGAATAGATCTGTATCGTAATTACTGTGAACAGATTGCATAGCCATAACCAAACGCTCCAACCCCATTCCTGTATCAATGTGCTTAGAAGCTAATTTCTCTAGATCTCCATTTGACAATCTGTTGAACTGTATAAATACTAAGTTCCAAATTTCTACAACCTGAGGGTGATCTTCATTAACCAATGACGCTCCATCAACTTTATCTCGATCAACATCATTTCTTAAATCAACATGAATCTCAGAACAAGGTCCACAAGGACCTGAAGCTCCCATTTCCCAGAAGTTATCCTTCTTATTCCCTAACAGAATTCGATCTTCAGCGATATGTTCTTTCCAGAAAGATTTAGCTTCTTCATCTAAAGTTGTTCCGTCACTCTTGTCTCCTTCAAAAACAGTAACATATAATCTGTTCTTATCTAATTTAAGCTCAGCAGTTAAAAACTCCCACGCCCAATCAATTGCTTCTTTCTTAAAGTAATCTCCGAAAGACCAGTTTCCCAGCATTTCAAACATGGTATGATGATAAGTATCAACTCCAACTTCTTCTAAATCATTATGCTTTCCTGATACTCTTAAACACTTTTGAGAATTTACCACTCTCTTGTTTTTCGCTTCAGCATTACCAACAAAAACATCCTTAAACTGATTCATACCGGCATTGGTAAACATCAAAGTAGGATCGTTTTTAATAACCATTGGTGCTGAAGGAACCTCTTGGTGTCCTTTAGATTCAAAAAACTCAATAAACCTTTGTCTTATTTCGTTAGAAGTCATCATAATGATAATCGAATTGCTGTATTCTTTAAATTACCCTAATTTAGGGGTGTTATCAGAGGGCAAATTTAACTATTATCCCTTGAAGTAATACAGGTGGTAAAACATGGCAAAGGAAAAGTATAGATTTAATAAGACGACACTCAACTACGAATTGATTGAGTACAGTTTAAAAGACAAGCTAAAAAGGGCTTTGTATTGGCTATCTTACACGGCTATTGTTGTCTTTATAGCTCTTGCCATTTACCCTTACTTTGTTGACAGTCCTAAAGAAAGAGAGTTAAAGCGTAACATCTCTGATTTAGGAGGACACATTGGTCGACTGGATAAACACGTTGACTTTCTAGAAAACAGGCTGATCGAACTGGAAGACCGAGACGATAACATTTATAGAACTGTTTTTGAAGCTGAACCCATTCCAAAAAGCATTCGAAAAGCAGGATATGGAGGAAGTGACTTTAGATCTAATATCGATGGGTTTTCATATGATAATGAGGTTAGAAACCTTCAGTTAAGAGTTGATCAACTAACAAAAAAACTGGCTATTCAATCCAAGTCTTTAGATGAGGTTCAGGGCTTTGCTAAGAACAAACTAAAAATGATGGCTTCCATTCCTGGAATCCAACCCATATCTAACAAAGATTTAACACGACTAGCTTCGGGGTTTGGTATGAGGCTTCATCCAATTCATAAGATTAGAAAAATGCATTCCGGTTTAGACTTTTCTGCTCCGACAGGTTCTGAGATTTATGCAACTGGAGATGGTGTAGTTGAAAAAGTAAAATACAGACGAAATGGATACGGTAAGCATGTTGTCGTTAATCATGGTTACGGATACAAAACACTATATGCACACATGAGCAAATATATTGTGCGTCGTGGACAGAAAGTGAAAAGAGGTCAAATCTTAGGTTATGTAGGAAATACGGGAAGTTCAACTGCTCCTCACTTGCATTATGAAGTAATTAAAGACAAGAGAAAAATCAATCCGATTAGTTATTTCTACAACGATTTAACACCTGAAGAATACGAGAAAATGATTCAGATTTCTTCGACTAGAAATCAATCTTTTGACTAATTTTAAGCATGGACTTAGAAAACTCAGAAAAACTATATTTCAGCATTGGAGAAGTATCTAAGCATTTTGATGTAAATGCCTCACTTATCCGTTTTTGGGAAAAAGAATTTGAAATCCTTCGTCCGAAAAAGAATAAAAAAGGAAACAGATTTTTTACTCAAGAAGATTTAAAAAACCTAAAGGTTATCTATCATTTAGTTAAGGTTAAAGGTTATACTTTACAAGGAGCTAAAGATCATTTGAACAATGACAAAAAAGGGGTTGAAAATGAGCAAGAAGTGGTTGAAAAGTTAAATCGTATCAAAGGATTTTTACTTAAAATCAAAGAAGAGCTGTGAAGCTAATACTGGCTCTTCACCTTTCTTTCCTTTCCTTTTTCTGTTATACACAGGTTCATAAAATTAACGACTCTTTGTCTTTCATCAACTCTACATACTTGGGTGGTGAGTTAAGAAATTTTTACGGCAATTATGCTCCAGACACTTTAGAAGTCATCTGGAAAACCTATTTGGGAAAAGGTAAAACCACCATATCAAGAAAAGCTGGTGATAGACTTTGGGCAGGAAGTGGCTGGACAGGTCAACCTTTAATGGTTCAGGAAGGTGATAGTTTATATCTACTTCAACCTACCTTCAATCATTCACTAAAAAAGATTTCTGCAATTCATGGCAACATCATTTGGAGCTCTCCATTTAATGACGTTTTAAAAGGAGCCGGAACCATTCACTATGATGCAAAAACGAAACAATCATTGGTATTTCAAGGTTCTAGGTTAGGACATGGAAATTTCTTAGACTCATTACCGGTTGAAAGCTTTAAAGCTATAGCTTATGATTCAGGGAAAACATTATGGACTCATAACAGCAAAATGACATCTAGTTATAGTCGTGATGTAGATGGTTCTTGTTTGGTTATAGATGACACTTTATACATTGGACTTGAAAATGGTTTGTTTACCAAAATGAGTCCTACTGAAACATATCTTAGCGATACTATCAAAAGACCAATAATCTATGATCAAGACACCTGCTATTTCAGGTCGGACATCAAAAAACACGGAGGTAATTTAATCACAGAAGGATCTATATCTCGAATCGGAAATAAAATATACATCCCATCCGGTTCTGGTTATTTATTTGAATACGACATGAACTCAGACAGCATAATAAACAAATGGTTTTTTGGCAGCGACATAGACGGAAGTGCAGTAATAACAAAAGACTCATGTATACTGGTTAGTATAGAAAAGCAATATATCAATGGAAAAGGTGGATTAGTAAAAATCAATCCAAAAAAAACAGGAAAGACAGCTTTTGAGTGGTATTTCCCAACTGAAAACACCTCATTTGCAGGCTGGGAAGGTGGAGTTATCGGAAGTTCGTCAGTAAACTATCACAGCAACATTTTCCCTGACAAAAACTTAGCAGTTGTAGCTGGAATTGACTCTCTCCTATACCTTTTGGACACGGACCAACTAGATACCTTGAAAGGCTGGGTGGATGGACCAAATAAAACCTATGTATATCCAACCCCAACTCTGCTTGACAGTTATCGAATTAACCGAAGTATTTCAACTCCGTTACTCATTGGAAACAAGATTATTGCTTGTGGATATCAAGGTGTATTCTTATTTCAAATAACACCTCAGATTAAACTTGAACTTCTATCACACATGCGTATAGGCGAGATTGAAAGCACTCCATTTGTTTGGAATGGTAGAATCTATATTGGATCAAGAAATGGTTATCTATATTGCTTAGGAAGACTTAATAATAAGTCTTAGTTGATAGATAGTTTTTGACGTAATCGCTCACACCATCCTCCAGTGAAGTAAACTTCTTGTCATAACCTGCATCATAAAGCTTTGTCATATCTGCTTCAGTAAAATACTGGTACTTATCTCGAATATCTTCAGGAGTATCGATAAAGCTAATCTTCTCCTCTTTTCCTAAAGCTTTAAATGTCGCTTTAACTAAATCTAAAAATGTACGTGCCTTTCCAGTACCTAGATTGTAAATCGCACTTGACTTTCTAGTAGACATCAAAAAAGTACATACCTCAACTACATCCTTCACATAAACGAAGTCTCTTAGCTGCTCACCATCTTTATAATCTACATTATGAGATCTAAACAACTTCATTCCTTCAGTAGCTGAAATCTGATTAAAAGCATGGAATACTACACTTGCCATTCTTGACTTATGGAATTCGTTCGGACCATAAACGTTGAAAAACTTTAATCCAGCCCAAAATGGAGGAAACTTATCTTGACTTAACAACCATTTATCAAACTCATTTTTAGAATCACCATAAGGATTCAGCGGCTTTAACTTATCTATTACTAGGTGATCATCTTTATATCCTAATTCTCCACCTCCATACGTAGCAGCAGAAGAGGCATATACAAGAGGAATAGAGTATTTAACACAAGCGTTAAAAACATCCTTTGAATAGTTCAAATTCAAGTCTAAGAATATATCCCAATTAAACTCGGTTGTATCTGTTCTAGCTCCTAAATGAAAGATTCCCTGAACTAGTTTCTGATTATTTTCTAGCCACTGAATAAATTCGCTTCTTTCTACTTTTTCAGTATAAACTTTTCCTTCAAGGTTTTTGTTCTTATCAGGGAACGAAAAATCATCTACCAAAATTAGATCTTTGAATCCATCTTGATTAAGTTTTGCGATTAAAGCACTTCCAATGAAGCCAGCTGCTCCGGTTACGATTAACATATAGTTGAGTTGAAAATCAAAAGTAGAAATAAAGTTATATTTGTAAAAACATAGTTGAAAATGGTTTATATCACAAGAAGAGAACGGTTTAACGCAGCCCACCGTCTATTTAGAGAGGATTGGTCAGACGAAAAAAATCTAAAAGTTTTTGGAAAGTGTTCAAATCCACATTGGCATGGTCATAATTATGAATTATTTGTTACGGTAAAAGGTGAAGTTAATCCTGAAACGGGATTCGTTATTAACCTTAAAGATCTGTCTCATTTACTTCAAAATAAAATCATTGATAAAATCGATCATAGAAACATAAATATTGAAGTCGATTTTATGAAAGGGATCATTAGCTCTACTGAAAATTTAGCTATTGCCATTTGGAATGAAATTGAAGCTGATATTAAAACTTTAGAAGCTGAGCTTGAATCCATAAAAATTTACGAAACAGAAAACAATTTTGTTGAATACAGAGGATAAGATGAATTATAAGAAGACAGAAGAATACGACCAAGAGTTAACTGATAAAATTGCTAATCGATTTTCAGATATTATTAGTGGTATTGGTGAAGATGCTTCAAGGGAAGGTTTAGTGAAGACTCCTGAAAGAGCATCAAAAGCAATGCAGTTTTTGACTCATGGATATGATTTAAACGCCGAGGAAATTTTACGTTCAGCACTTTTCACTGAAGATTATAGTGAAATGGTAATCGTAAAAGATATCGAACTGTACAGCTTATGTGAGCATCATATGCTACCTTTCTTTGGTAAAGCTCACATTGCCTATATTCCTGATGGAAAAATTGTTGGATTAAGTAAAATCCCAAAAGTAGTCGATGTATTTGCAAGAAGACTACAAGTACAAGAAAGATTAACCAATGAAGTTCTACACGCCCTAGACAATGTTCTTGAACCTAAGGGAGTTGCGGTAGTTATAGAGGCACGGCACATGTGTATGCAGATGAGAGGCGTTCAAAAACAGAACTCGGTAACAACTACATCAGCATTTACAGGTATCTTTGAAGAAGATAAAACAAGAGCAGAATTTATTAAATTGATCACATCAAAACTTAGTTAATATGAAAGCATACGTTTTTCCAGGACAAGGAGCACAGTTCTCTGGTATGGGTAAAGACTTATATGAAGAGTCGGATTTAGCAAAAAAACTATTTGAACAAGCAAACGAAATTTTAGGATTTGACATTACTAAAATTATGTTTGAAGGATCTGATGAAGAGTTAAAACAAACCAAAGTTACACAACCAGCGATATTCTTACATTCAACAATTAAAGCCTTAACATTAGGAGGGGATTTTAAACCAGAAATGGTTGCAGGTCATTCATTAGGTGAATTTTCAGCATTAGTTGCAAGTAAGGCTATGAGCTTCGAAGACGGACTTAAATTAGTTAGTCAAAGAGCTATGGCAATGCAAAAAGCATGTGAAGCTGTTAAATCTACGATGGCTGCAGTTCTTGGATTAGAGGATGAGGTTGTTGAAGCAAAATGTAAAGAAGTAGAAGGAACTGTTGTACCAGCGAATTATAACTGTCCTGGTCAATTAGTTATTTCAGGTGAATATTCTGCGGTTGAAAAGGCTTGTGAAGTTATGAAGGAAGCTGGAGCTAAGAGAGCGTTAATCCTACCAGTAGGAGGAGCTTTTCATTCACCATTAATGGATCCAGCAAAACAAGAATTAGAATCAGCAATCGCTAATACTACTTTCAACGATCCTATTTGTCCTATCTATCAAAACGTTACTGCAAGTGCAGTTACTAGTGCGGATGAAATTAAGAAAAACCTAATTGCGCAATTGACTGCTCCTGTAAAGTGGACTCAAACAGTTAAGCAAATGATGGAAGATAATGCAAGTTCGTTTACAGAAGTTGGTCCAGGTAAAGTTTTACAAGGATTAATTAAAAAAGTAGATAGAAAAATGGAAACAGCAAGCGCTTAGAACAAGCTCTCGTTTTTCAACATATTGTTATTTAAAAGCATCTCATTGAGGTGCTTTTTTATTTTCGTTCTTTTCGATAATCGCATATGATCCATTTTATGACAGTCACTTGCTAAATAATCAATTAGACCACTTTCAATAAATGATTCCGCCATTCTTTGCGGTCCCTCTGAATATTGTCCAGCCAAACTGTTTATGTTTATTTGAAATTCACAGCCAGAGGCTTTCAAATCTCTAAACACATCTAAATCATCAGACCAATAAGGATATCTCTCTGGATGAGCTAGAACAGGGGTGAAACCGTCATTTTTTGCACGTAATACAAACTCTCTAACATTCTTAGGTTCGTTAAAATAAGATAACTCAAAAAGGAAATGTTTATTCCCAAACGTTCTTATCTCATTCTTTTCGTACAAATCTATAAAATGCTCATCGAAATAGTACTCTGCAGAATAATCTAGATCAATGCTAATTCCCTTTTGCTCTAATATCGATTTAAGTTCTGAACACTTTTCACCTATGACATGAATATCATTCTTATAGAAATCATTCATGATATGAGGAGTAATAATTAATTTTTGAAAGCCTAGTTTTACGAATTCCTTAATAATATCAACGGATTCACTGTATGATTTAACGCCATCATCAAGTTCAGGTAACAGGTGTGAATGAAAGTCTAATTTTAAATGGCTCAAGTCCAAAGGGACATACTCCACTTTAGGTTTCTTCTTGAACAATTTAAAAATAGACATAGTTAAATTTTTTCCATTGAAAAAATATTATCCTTATACCAATCGATCGTGTATTCTAGGCCTTCTTTAAACGTATAATTAGGTTTATAACCAAGTAGATTAGCTCCTTTTGAAATATCCGCTAAAGAATCTCTGATATCTCCGTTTCTTGGTTCAACAAAGTTTGGGTTCATTTCTAAACCTAAGTAATTCTTAATGATTCCAAATAAATCCAAAATCGTAGTTCGTTCAGCAACAGCAACATTATAAGCCTCTCCAAACGCATCACTATTTTCAGTAAAACAAGCTCTAATGTTGGCTTGTACAGCATTCTCTACAAAAGTAAAGTCACGTGTTTGACCTCCGTCACCGTGTATAGTTGGAGCCTTATCATTCAGCATGGCATCCATAAACAATGGAAGAACTGCTGCATAAGGACCATTAGGACTTTGATTAGGTCCAAAAACGTTGAAATATCGTAAGCCAATAGTTTCTAAACCATACACCTTGTTAAATACTGATGCATATTCTTCATCTACCTTTTTAGAAACAGCGTAAGGACTTAAACAGTTTCCTATTTCGGATTCTACTTTAGGTAGCTTTTTACTATCTCCATAAACAGAAGAAGATGACGCGTAAACAAATCGTTTAACTCCGTTCAATCTTGAACATTCAAGAACATTCAGAAAACCGTTTACGTTGGCATTATGTGTAATTAATGGCGTATTAATTGATCTTGGAACTGAACCTAAAGCTGCTTGATGAATTACGAAATCAACTTGAGATGTTAACTCATTGATCAGCTCATAATCAAGAATATCACCTTCCTTGAAAATAATATTCTCTCCTAAATATTCTTGAATATTAGATAAGTAACCATTGGAAAGATTATCTAGAATAATTAGTTTACCAACTTTGTTCTCATGTAAATATCTTACAATATTTGATCCAATAAAGCCTGCTCCACCTGTAAGTAGAAACGAGCATTTACTTAGATCACCATTGTGATATGTCCCTTTAAAAAAACTATCTTGTTTCATACTGCTTTTCGTAGTACTGCTGGTATTCTCCAGACAAAATTCTATCAGACCAAGTCTGGTTATCTAAATACCAGTCTACTGTTTTTCTCAAACCTTCTTCAAACTGCAAGCTTGGTTTCCAATTCAATTCTTCCTTAAGTTTTTCACAGTCAATAGCATATCTTAAATCATGTCCTGCTCTGTCAGTAACAAATTCAATCAGCTTTAGAGACTCCCCTTCTGGTCTGTCTAATTTTTCATCCATTACCTTAATTAACAACTTAACTAAGTCAATGTTTGTCCATTCATTCTCCCCACCGATGTTATACGTTTCACCAATCTTACCTTCATGGTAAACAACATCAATAGCAGAAGCATGGTCTTCAACAAATAACCAATCTCTTATATTCTCTCCTTTACCGTAAATCGGTAATGGCTTATTATTTTTAATATTATTAATACAAAGAGGTATTAATTTTTCTGGAAACTGTTGGCTTCCATAGTTGTTGGAACAGTTAGATATCACATATTTAACTCCATATGTATTACCAAAAGCTCTTACAAAATGGTCACTACTTGCTTTAGATGCAGAATATGGTGATTTTGGATCATATGCAGTAGTTTCATGAAAGAAACCTGTTTCTCCTAACGAACCATAAACCTCATCAGTAGATACATGATAAAATTTAAAAGATTCTAGATTACAGTTCTCTCTAACTACTTGAAGCAAGTTATATGTACCTATTATATTCGTTTGAATAAAAGCTAAAGGATCACTAATTGATCTATCCACATGTGACTCTGCGGCTAAATGAATGATGCCTTGAAAGTCATATTTTTTGAATAAGTCATCAAGAAACAACTTATCGGTTATATCCCCTTTCTCAAACACATAATTTGAAGCAGACTCAACATCAGTTAAGTTCTCCAAATTCCCTGCATATGTTAAAGCATCCAAATTAACTATTCTGTAATCAGAATAAGCTTTAACAAATCTTTTAACCACGTGTGAACCAATAAAACCAGCTCCTCCTGTAATAAGTAAATCTTTCATTCTGTTGATTATAAACTCCAGTATTCAAATTCTGTAGCAAACTCTTTATAGATTCCTTTAATATCTATGAAGATTCCTTTTCCGCTTAAAAGCTTTTCAAAATGCTCTTTCGAAAGACCTACATAATCATTATGATTAACGGCTACAATTACAGCATCATAGACCCCTTCAGCTTCAGTTAAACCAAATCCATACTCAAGATCTAATTCTTTAGAAGACGCCAATGGATCAATCACATCAACATTTGCTCCGAAAGATTTTAACTCATCAATTACATCAACAACCTTAGAGTTTCTAATATCACTAACGTTTTCTTTAAACGTAGCTCCCATAATTAGAACTCTTGCATTCTTGATGTTCTTATCTTTAGCAATGATCCTTTTCACGGTCTTTCTAGCTACATGAGCCCCCATGCTGTCATTGATATCTCTACCTGAAGTAATCACTTTTGAATGATACCCTAATTCTTTTGCTTTGTAAGTCAAGTAATATGGATCAACCCCTATACAATGACCTCCAACTAGTCCTGGGAAGAAACCTAAAAAGTTCCACTTAGTTCTAGCCGCTTCAAGAACTTCAAATGTGTTGATTCCTACTTTATCAAAAATCATAGAAAGCTCATTCATCAATGCAATGTTCACATCTCTTTGAGTGTTTTCAATAATTTTAGACGCTTCAGCTACTTTAATAGAAGATGCTTCGTGAACACCTGCAGTAATGATATTAGCGTAAATTCTAGAAATCTCTTTAGACGAAACAGCTGAATCACCTGATACCACCTTAACAATCTTTGTTAGCGTATGCTCCTTATCTCCTGGATTAATTCTTTCTGGTGAGTAACCAACAGAAAAATCTTCCTGGAAAGTTAATCCAGAAACTTCCTCAATTACCGGCACACAGTCCTCCTCAGTACATCCTGGATAAACAGTAGATTCAAACACTACGTAATCTCCCTTTGAAATAACTTGTCCTACAGTTTTAGACGCAGTTTTTACAGGTCCTAAATTTGGTAGTTTATGCTCATCAATTGGCGTTGGAACAGCTACAACATAAAAACTTGCTGCTTTTAGGTCTTCGATATTAGCAGTAAACTCAATATCACACCCTTCAAACTCCTCTTTCTCAAGCTCTTCAGAAGGATCAATCCCTTGCTTCATTAAATCAACTCTATCAGCGTTGATATCAAATCCGATTACACTGTATTTTCTAGCAAATTCAAGTGCTATTGGCAACCCAACATAACCTAATCCGATTACTGCAATTTTTGCCTCTTTATTTTCAATCTTATCTGCAATTAACATAATTACTTAAGCTTATATATTCTTTCAATTATTTCTACAACTTTCATTCCTTCAAGGGCGTTAGTACTAATAGTCTTTCTTCCCTTTAACGTATCAATTACGTTTTCAATCACATAATGATGGTTTGCTGCTGAACCTTTGTAAGGACCATAATCATTTGGCGGATTCACAGGTGCCAACTTAGGCATTTCGTATCCTTCAATATTACAGTACACCACTTGATCCATATATTGACCACCTATCTTTACACTCCCTTTTTCTCCAATTATGGTCATGCTACTTTCTAGGTTCTCACCATAAACAGCAGTTGAGTAATTTAAATTACCCGTTCCTCCATTCACAAACTCAAAGTTTACAATCCCTGAATCTTCAAAATCTGTTGAATCCTGATGATTGAAATCATTAAACATTCCTTGAGCGTTTTTAATGTCCCCAAACAACCAATACATGATATCAATAAAATGAGAAAACTGAGTAAATAAAGTCCCTCCATCTAAATCCTTAGTACCCTTCCAGTGTCCTGGCTTATAATACCTTGAATCTCTGTTCCAAAAACAGTTAATCTGAACATTGTAAATATCTCCCATTATTTTAGAATCGATCACAGATTTGATCCATTCTGATGGTGGTGAATATCTGTTTTGTTTAACACAAAAAACATTTTTAGAAGTCTGTAAACTTTTAAAAATCACTTCCTCACACTCTTGTTTATTTAAACCCATAGGCTTTTCAACCACCACGTGCTTAAACTTATCTAATCCAGCAATGCATTGTTCAGCATGTAGCCCATTCGGCGTACAAACATTTAGCACCTCAATTTCATCATGTTTTTCTAACATTTCTGCTAGACTTTGATAAAAAGGAGTGTCACCACTATATCCGGTTTCATCCTTACTTAGAATATCACAAACTGCAATCAGTTCCGACTCATCGTTACCCTCAATCATAGCAGCATGTCTTTTACCGATATGACCTAAACCAACAACCGCAAATTTAATTTTACTCACTCTTTCTTACTTTATTGTTATCTAATAGATAAACCTCTCCATTACCTGGACAAACGGCTTTACCATTTTCAAATACTAACTTTTCTCCAAACTCACTCATCCAACCAATCTGCCTTGCTGGGTTTCCAACAACTAATGCATAGTCTGGCACCTCTTTAATTACAACAGCTCCAGCTCCTACAAAGGAAAACCTTCCTAAGTTTATTCCACAAACAATAGTCGCATTTGCTCCTACAGACGTACCTTCCTTAAGTACTGTTTCTCTATATTCTTCTTTTCTATTAACTCCAGAACGAGGGTTCATTACATTCGTAAAAACCATTGAAGGTCCTAGAAACACATTATTTTCACACTTCACACCTGTGTAAATTGATACATTATTTTGAACTTTACAGCCATCTCCAAGAATTACATCAGGAGAAACAACAACATTTTGACCCAGGTTACAATTCTTACCCATTACTGAGTTAGACATAACATGAGAGAAATGCCATATTTTGGTTCCTTCCCCAATTTGGCAATTACCATCAATTACTGCAGTTTCATGTGCGAAATATGACATATTAAAATGCTTTCGGTTTTTGATTAATCTCATCTTCAGTGAGTGACTTGAAATAAGCTATAGTATCAGCTAAACCTTCTGCTCTTTCAACTTTAGGTTCCCACGTTAATATTTCTTTTGCCTTAGTAATATCCGGTTTTCTTTGTTTTGGATCATTAACAGGTAAGTCCTTAAAGACAACCTTAGCCTCTCCTCCCATTTGAAGTATAACTTCTTGAGCGAAATCATGAATACTAATTTCAGAAGGATTTCCAATATTAACTGGATAAACATAATCGGAATGTAACAATCTGTAAATTCCTTCTACTAAATCATCCACATAGCAAAACGATCTTGTTTGAGAACCATCTCCAAACACTGTTATATCTTCTCCTCTCAACGCTTGACCAACAAACGCTGGCAATGCCCTTCCATCATTCAATCTCATTCTAGGACCGTAAGTATTAAAAATCCTTACAATTCTAGTCTCAACCCCGTGATATGTATGATAAGCCATTGTAATAGCTTCTTGATATCTTTTCGCTTCATCATAAACCCCTCTTGGACCAATAGGGTTTACATTCCCCCAATATTCTTCCGTTTGAGGATGAACTAAAGGGTCTCCATATACTTCAGAGGTAGAAGCAATCAAAATCCTCGCTCCTTTAGCCTTTGCTAAACCTAATAAATTATGAGTACCCATTGCTCCCACTTTCAATGTTTGAATAGGTATTTTCAAATAATCAATTGGACTAGCAGGAGAAGCGAAATGAAGAATAAAATCTAATTCTCCAGGTACATGTACAAACTTAGTTACATCATGGTGATAAAATGAAAAACGTTCATGAGGCATCAAATGCTCTATATTCTTCATATTACCAGTAATCAGATTATCCATCCCAATTACATCCATACCTTCCTTTATGAATCTATCACAAAGATGAGAACCTAAAAAACCTGCTGCTCCTGTAATTAATACCTTTTTCATTACCTACCAATGCTGTAATATTCAAACCCCTTATTTTTCATAAACTCCTTGTTATAGATATTCCTACCATCGAAGATAATTTTATCTGAAATTTGTTTATGTAAACGATCAAAATCAGGATCTCTAAAAACACCCCACTCTGTACAAACGACTAAAATGTCAGTATTTTCAGTTGCATCATATTGATTTTCACAAAACTCAATCTTATCGCCTAAAACTTTCTCCACATTGTTCATTGCTTCAGGGTCATACGCTTTAATAGAGCATCCGATTTCCAATAAATCATCAATCACACTTAATGCTGGAGCTTCTCTAATATCATCCGTATCTGGTTTAAAAGCTAAGCCCCAAATGGCAATACTCTTTCCATTTAAATCTGCTCCTAAAACAGTCTTCATCTTCTCTACTAATCTCTTTTTTTGAAGACTATTAACATCCATTACCGCATTTAAGATTTTAAAATCGTAATCGACTTGTTTCGAGGATCTTTGTAAAGCTTGAACATCCTTTGGAAAACAACTTCCTCCATATCCTATTCCTGGAAATAAAAACCTGTTTCCAATTCTAGAATCTGTTCCAATTCCTCTTCTAACATCATCAACATCTGCACCAAGTTTCTCACAAATATTTGCAATCTCATTCATAAATGAAATCTTAGTTGCTAAAAACGAATTCGCTGCATATTTAGTTAATTCAGCCGATTTCTCATCCATGAAAATTACGGGATTTCCTGATCTCACAAATGGTGCGTATAATGACTCCATTGCCTTCTTTGCTCTATCTGAAGAACAACCTACAACTACTCTTTCCGGTTTCAAGAAATCATCAACAGCTAAACCTTCTCTTAAAAACTCAGGGTTAGATACTACATCAAAATCTCCTGAATAATTAAGTCTAACTCTCTCAGCAACTTTTTCAGCTGTTCCCACAGGAACCGTACTTTTGTCAACTAAAACCTTATAATCAGTCATCAGTTTCCCTAGCTCCTCAGCTACTCCTAATACATATGATAAGTCAGCACTCCCGTCCTCCCCTGGAGGTGTTGGTAATGCTAAAAACACAATCTCAACATCCTTTATTGACGCTGCCAAATCAGTTGAAAATTTCAATCTATTTTGTCGGATATTTCTTTCAAATAAAACATCTAAATGTGGCTCATAAATTGGAATCTCGCCAGTTTGCATTTTCTTAACTTTCTCTTCGTTAATATCAACACAAATAACCTCATTGCCCATTTCCGCGAAACAAGTCCCTGAAACTAAACCAACATATCCTGTACCTATTACAGCTATTTTTCTCATTAAATCAATTTCTTCAAGTTCTCAATAATGTAATATTGATCCTCTTTTTTCAACTCCGTATGCATAGGAAGAGAAAACACTAACTCTGATAACTTTTCAGATATCGGTAAATTACCTTCTTGCTTATAAGCATCTTGTTGATGCAATGGAACTGGGTAATAAATCATACATGGTATACCAAGATCTCTCATTCCCTGAACTATTTTATTTCTATCACCACTTTTTAAACGAAGTGTATATTGATGAAATACATGTTCACTATTTTCTCCTGCAAAAGGAGTAACAATATTATCCACATCTGATAACAAATCGTTATAGTAAGAAGCAGCTTCAAACCTCGCTTTACCATAAGTATCTAAGTGTTTTAACTTGACTTTCAACACTGCAGCTTGAATAGAATCTAATCTACTGTTAACTCCAATTATTTCATGATAGTACTTAACCTTAGAACCATGATTAACAATCATTCTGATCTTAGCAGCTAATTCATCACTTTCTGTAATGATCGCTCCACCATCACCATAACAACCTAAGTTTTTAGATGGAAAAAAGCTAGTACAACCTATGTGACCAATGCTACCTGACTTTTTCCACTCTCCTCTAAACTTATAAGACGCACCAATTGCTTGTGCATTATCTTCAACTACAGATATCCCATGCTTGTCAGCTATATCCATGATACTATTCATATCACATACTTGACCGTATAAGTGAACAGGAATAATCACTTTTGTTTTTTCAGTAATCGCAGCTTCTATCTTTGAAGGATCTATTAAATACCCTTCTTCTAGTATATCTACAAAAACAGGTTTCAATCCTAATAATGCTATTACTTCACTAGTAGCAACAAATGTAAAAGGTGTGGTTATCACTTCGTCTCCAGGTTTTAAATCTAAAGCCATCAATGCAATTTGCAAAGCATCTGTGCCATTACCACAACCGATAACTTTAGCACCACCCAAATACTCAGAAAGAGCTCCTTCGAACTCTTTAACAGCAGGACCATTAATAAAACTAGTGGTATCAATTACATTCTTTATTTCTTTCATCACCTCATCCTCAATTTTCTTAAATTGACTTTTAAGGTCGACCATTTGAATGTTTCTACTTACTTCCATAAATAATCTAAATCTGTGCGAATATAACTATTTTTGAAGTCAATCTATCCATTTATGTTGAAAGCAATAAGTATATCTTTTTTATTTTTTTCTATCCATTTCATTGGCAATACACAAGCCCTTAAACCAGATAGTTTAAAGACAAAATTTGAAATTCAAATCCCATACTCATTCAATTCTCCACAAAGCGATTTAAAAGATCGATTTGGTGTTCATTCTGAGCTTGGCCTAAATTTCAATGTGGAGAAAGGAAACTTACATTGGGTAAACTCTTTCAACTTTCTCTTTGGCGGTAATGTCAAGGATTCCCTATTATTCCCTTCTCTAGCAAACGATCAAAATTTAATCATCTCTTCCGAGAATATATTTGGTGATGTCAGAGTATATGAAAGAGGATACAATGCCTTTACCGGATTGGCATACAACATTTGGCAAAACGATTATTTGAGTTTAAGGATCCAAGGTCAAATTGGCTACTTAAATTACAAGACTCGAATTGAGGTAATTGACAATAACATCCCTGCTTTAAATGACGATTACAAACGAGGTTATGACGACATGATGCATGGCCTAGCTTTTCGTGAATTCATTGGTCTTTACTATAGCGGAGATAGATCTCTAGCTAACTTTTTTATCGGAGCACAATTCACTCATTCCAACACTCAAAGTGTAAGAAACTATAGTTACAGGTCGCTTGGTACTTACACTAGTAAAAGCAACGATCAATACTGGGGCTTAACCGCTGGTTGGATTTTAAAAATTGGAGAACGATCAACAAACCGATACTACTACTAGATATGCAATCAGTTTTTATCGAATTGTATTATATCCTTATTGCATTAGCAAGTCTGAAAAGTGCTAAGGCTAAAAAGTGGATTACCGGAAGAAAATCCCCACCAAAAAACCATAACGGGTTAAACAATACCACGTTAATCCACTGTGCATCATATGGCGAATATGAACAAGCATATGCGTTTATTCAAGCCTATCGTCAAAATTTCCCCGATAGATCCATCTTATTAAGCTTTTTCTCTCCTTCCGGATATGAAAAGATACCAACCCCTGATTTTGTTGATCAGAAAATCTATTTACCAAGAGATCGTAAAGCTGACGTTCACCAATTGCTTTCCGAATTTGATATTCAAAAGGTGTTTCTAGTCAAATATGAATTGTGGCCTGTCTTCATTCGTGAATGTCTGAAAAGCAAGGTTGAGTTAAACTTAATCTCTTGCCGATTTTCTAGAAAGCATCATTTATTTAATTTTGCATTCAACAGGTTAAAGAAGCATGTTCAACTGTTCAAACATATTTTTGTAATCGATAAGGAGTCAAAAGACATTCTACTTGAAAACGGATTTCAAAATGCACACCATACTGGCGATACCCGATTCGATAAGATCATGCTAAACGCAAATTTCACTCCGGACTTTGATTTAAGCTCGTCAACGGTAAAAACCATTTTATTGGGCAGTATCTGGAAGTCAGATTGGGAAGTAATTAAACCTAGATTAGTTGATTTTGGTAAGTCTTACCGATTAATTTTCGCCCCTCATGAAGTAAACAAGGAAAGCATTGCATTCTTCGAAAAAGAGCTAAAACAACTTTCTTTTTCATACAATCTATGGTCTAAAACCAAATCACCCGGACATCATCTACTTGTGGATACTATTGGAGATTTAAAATACCTCTACCGCTTTTGTGACCTCGCATATATTGGAGGTGGGTATGGTAGTGGACTTCACAATATCCTTGAGGCAATGGCGTATCAGAAGCCTTGTTTGATTGGACCTAAATTTCAGAAATTCCCTGAAGTCATTAATGCAGTGGATAAAAACCTTGCTATTGTACTTGATGAGAATAATCTAGAAAAGCAGATTAATCGTTTATTAGAAGTCCCTAAAAAGGAAATCAGCCAATTTATATTAGAGCATACTGGCGCTAGCGAAAGAATTATTGAGTCACTAAAAAACAACTAAAGGTTTTGTATCCTTATCAACGGATTAAATTGAATAAGTATCAGTCCTTACTCTTTTCCCCATTGCCTTTTTAAAGTAGATTCAAATTATGGAATTTACTCGCACTACTGAATCAGAATCTTTATACCAAGACATCGATAAGATGTCTATTCTCGAAACACTTCAAAATATCAATCGTGAAGATCAAAAGGTTGCTGAATCGGTGGCTAGATCTATCCCTCAAATTGATGCTCTGGTAACCTCTATTGTCCCTAAAATGAAAGAAGGTGGTCGCTTATTTTACATTGGCGCAGGTACTTCCGGAAGATTAGGTATTGTAGATGCATCCGAATGTCCGCCAACTTATGGTGTTCCTTATGATATGGTAATTGGTATTATTGCAGGAGGTGACTCTGCTATTCGTAAAGCTGTTGAATTTGCGGAAGATAGCTCAGAAATCGCATGGAAAGACCTATCTGAATTTCAAATCAATGAACTAGACACTGTTGTTGGAATTGCTGCATCTGGAACTACGCCATATGTATTAGGTGGTTTAAGCAAGTGTAATTCCAAAAACATCAATACAGGGTGTATCGTATGCAATTCGGGTTCACCAATTGCTAAAGAAGCTAAGTTCCCAATTGAAGTTGTAGTAGGACCAGAATTCATTACAGGAAGTACAAGAATGAAATCAGGTACTGCACAAAAACTAGTATTGAACATGCTCACAACAAGCGTTATGATTCAACTTGGACGTGTTAAAGGAAACAGAATGGTTGATATGCAACTCAGTAATAATAAGCTTGTTGATAGAGGAACTAAAATGATTATGAATGAAAGCAACCTTGAATACCAAACCGCAAAAGATTTACTGCTTAAACATGGGTCTGTTAGAGATGCGTTAAATTCCTTGTAAGACTAGTCTCTTTTTAAAGGCAAATTGCTGCATTTCCGGAAAACTTAATTGAAAGGCAAGTGATAACTGATCATTGTTTTCCATAATTGTTTCCGATAACCTTTCAAAACCGACATCCCTACCGATTCTACGCTCTAGATTCATGGCTATTGATTGCATTCCTTCTGGACTAGCGTATTGATTTAACCAATCAAGTTCAATCATTTTATCCCCAACAAATTTGACTTTTTGATCAAAGTCACCCGATATCTTTCTTAAGTTCTTATAAAACGATTCACTATAAATTACTAAGCTTTCGTGATGATACATATCAAACTGACTTGCTAAGTAATAATCAAAGATTAAGTCTAAAGCGACACCTGCATAACGACCATAATCAGAACTTAAGTCCCTTCGTAGTTTTCTTACTATATCTATTTCATCAAAATATTCATCTATGTTACGATGCAGTAATATACCAAGCTTTACATCCCTCTTATAATTTCGATAGTTACTGCCCTTCACGAAATCACCAATGAAGTTACCTACTTGAACATCTTGGTTATCACCAGAAAGAAATATGTGTGCTAGAAAATTCATTTTTACGGAAAATGGAAAGCTAAAAAGTTAATCGCTAGTTTCAAACTATTCATCTAGCAAAATCACCTGTTTGTATAAATAAGCTTGTCTCATCTCCTAAAAATCCCTTTCTTGAAGAAGGATTTAAGAACTATATGAGAGATTTATATATTACTGCTACTGATAATACTCCTGAAGTGTTACTGTCTTTTGACTCTAGCATCTTTAGAATCAAAGGAAAGTCTACTCCTTTAGATGGTGAATCTTTCTACAAAGATATTATAGCATGGTTTGACGGATACGTTGAAAATGCACATGAAAGAACAGTTTTAGATATTCATTTAGAAAACATGAATCTTTCATCATCCAAGATGATCCTATTTATACTTTACCGTTTGAAAGAACTTAAAACTCAAGGAAAAGAAGTACTTGTGAATTGGGGACATTTAGAAGACGATAAAGAAATGATTGAGGTAGCTGAAGACTATGAATTCATGGTTGACATACCTTTCAAACTAAACGCAATCGAACTGGCTTTAAGTATTTAAAGGCCAAGAGCGGCTTACCAATAATAACCTATTTACTAATTCTCCTTTTTCCATTACAGCATATTGACGTGCTTTTTGAGAAAGGAGTATTTTCTTTTTCTCCTCTTCCCAAGACTCTACCGGTTCTCCATCCATCCCGCTTAACCAGGAAAGTTTAGGTAAGTAAAACCAATTCAAAGTATCCTGTAAATCAATTTCATCAACGTATGCCCATCTATTCGGTAGCGCTTCAATACTATTCTTAAATTTTACAACCTGCATAAAGTAGCGCCTTTCATCTACTTTAATAGGTAAGTCTAGTTTCAGTTGATGATTAAGCAACTTACCTTCTTTTTTAGCTAATGAATCGCGAGCATCTGGACCCAGAAACACAAAAGAACCATCTTCCTGTTCGTACTCCATGTAAAACTTGCAAGTAACTTCTACATGAATAATCTTTCCTTCAGGACTCTTAATAATAAAGTCTGCCTCCCCTTTTGTCACTCCATCTTTTATTACTTGTAAAGATTGATGAACAATCTTGTAATCTGAAAGCTGAAAAATAAGTGCAATAAGTCCTTCATAATAATAACCAAGCTTTCGTTGCTTAGATAAATTTTCAAGATCCTTCTCTTCAATGCTGATCTCTAAAAGATTAGGAAAACTCATTGGATCCGCATTCAAAACATGAACTGGAGTCTTTAATACCCATTGGATATCCTTTTTTATTTTCTGAATAGATCTTAATTTATTTAGCATTCCTAGATGAAAACTTATCTTTGCGAACCTATTAAATAAATACAACATGAAAAAGGCGGGAGCAATAACTAATATAATATTAATGATAGCAGTTGCTATTCTATTTTTCTTACACTTTGATTCTGAAAAACAAGGATTAAAAAGAGAAGAGCAAGCAAAAGAAGAAAAGGAAGAAGTTAATCTTGTTGAACCAAGTGAAGCCCTTGTTTCTGGAGCTAAAGGAATGTACTATATAGATCAAGATTCTCTTTATCAAATATCTACAGTCCTAAAAAAGCTTATTGAAAAAAATCAAACAAAAATACTTGGCCTAGAAACTCAGTACCAAAAAGCTATGAACGACTTTCAGGTATATGACAACCAAATGGCAACAAAAGTGCAAACTGCTAATGCTTTTGAAAGAAGTCAATTGGAGAACGAATATAAAAGAAAAGCATATGACTTGAGTCTACTAGAACAAGACACTCAAAAAAAACTGCTTAACATTCAGACTACTTTTACTCAGAGTCTTAAATCAAAGATTATCGCTGGAATCAACCAGTTAAACAGCGAAGGGCAATTTACTTATGTCTTAATGAGCTCGAGTACAATAGATATTGTTCTTCCTGTAGATACAAGCTTGAATATTACGAAGCAAGTTGCATCGGTAATCGATAAGAAATAATTATATGTGGGTATCTGAACACAAAAGAAAGACCAACATTGCAGAGTTCATCATCTACATGTGGCAAATCGAAGACTTGATTAGATCATACAATTTAGATTTAATTAAAATCGAAGAGGAAGTAATTTCTAAGCACGACTTGAGCGAAGAGCAAGAAGATCAACTGTTTAATTGGTACAAAACTTTGATCACTGAAATGAGAGCTGAAAATGTTGTAAATAAAGGGCATTTACAACGAACTAATACTGTTTTAAACGAGCTAGAATACTTGCACAAAAACCTGTATGAAGTTCAAAAAGACTTTGAATATTCTAGTGCATTTGAAAAGTGCTCAGAAGACTTAAAGTCCTTGAAAGCCAAAATGGGAGTGAACCCTGGTACAGATATTGAAGTATGCTTATCGGGTCTTTATGCATCACTGCTAATGAAGCTAAAAAAGACAAGCATAAATGAAGAAACAAATAAAAGTTTAAAACGAATTTCCACCTTTATTGCGGTGCTTGCTAAAAAGTATCACAAGGCATTTGAGGCGAAATCATAAATTCATTTTTAGTATATTTAAAGCTTGCTAAAAGTAAACATGCAAAGTAAGTCAATTAACATATCAAAGCAGACACTACTAATCGCAGTATTTTGTTTAATCGGTGGTCTAATGACTACTGTTAAAGCTCAAAAACGTAAGATTATTGGTAACACGCTGATATACGTTAATGATGCTGATAGTACTAAAGAAGAAGCCAAAACTGAAAGCTTTGATATTGATAAATACTTCAATCCAAATATTTCAGACGAAGAAAGAGCAATTCACAAGAAAAACATTCAACAGTTTTCAGATCGAATTGCAAGTAATCCGAGCGATGTTTCTGCTTACGTGAACCGAGGAGCTTACTTTTCCTACTTAGGTCTTTATGTTCAAGCCATTAAAGATTACGACAAGGCAATCGAGCTTTATCCAGGAATCCCGGAAGTGTGGTATAATAGAGGTTTAGCAAAAGCTAGATTCGTTTACACATTAGACGCTTGCAAGGATTTGAAAAAAGCTCAGGACTTAGGTCTAGCACAGGCTAAAGGTGTTATCATCCAAAACTGTGGACGGTATCGCGCTAAATTATAAGAATAGTCTACCCTAATTCTCCCACCCATAATTGATCATACGAAGTTTTAATATCTGGTCTCGTTTCAAACAGACCATAAACTGTTGATCCACTTCCTGTCATAGATGCATAAATTGCACCTTGATCATACAAGCTTTCTTTTAATCCTTTAATTTCCGGAGCAATTTTAAAAACAGAATGTTCAAAATCATTCACTAAAAACTCTTTCCAGGAATGAACACCCTCTTTCTTCATTCTATCGAAGTCGATTAATCGATCTTCTTTGTAAACATCCGAATATGCATCCTTTGTGGAGATATGAATATTTGGATTTATTAAAGCGATGTACATTCCTTTTAGAGAGAAGTCAATCGGCTCAACAAGCTCTCCTCTACCGAAGCATCTTGCTGGTTTATTTTCTAAGAAGAAGTTGATATCACTACCTAACTGAGCAGCATAATGATTAAATTCTTTAGACTTAAGATTTAAATCAAAACATTCATTAATCATTTGAATTGCAAAGGCAGCATCAGAAGAACCTCCCCCTAAACCAGCACCCATTGGAATCTTCTTATCCAAGTGATAAGTCATTCCACTTAAGTTGTGATCCAAAGCCATTAAATGAAACGCTTTCTCAATCAAATTATCTTTGGACTCTCCCCCGATTTTCAATCCTGAAAAACTCGAAGAAACGCCGCTATCAGCCTTACAAATCTCCAATGCATCACACCATTGAACTGGATAAAAAACAGAATCGATTTCATGAAAACCATCTTCTCTTTTAAACCTCACATGTAAACCTAAATTTATCTTAGTATTTGGATAAGTAATCATAAATCATATTTCCTAGACTTTAACAAAAATAACTAGTAACTTCGTAAGTCCACTTTGAAAAAAGTATTCTATGGTATTTTTAGATTTTGAAAAGAGCATTGAAGACCTATATACGGAGTTAAATAAACTTCAGGAAATTCAAGCAAAAGGAAAAACAGATGTTTCTAAACCAATTGAGGATTTAGAAAAGGAAATCAAGAAAGAAAGAAAAGCGCTTTATAGCAATCTATCGGCTTGGCAAAAAGTTCAAGTTTCAAGACATCCTGAAAGACCTTACACTCTTTCATACATTGAAGCTGTTACAAAAGGTAATTTTATTGAATTACATGGAGACAGAAATGTAAAGGATGACAAGGCCATGGTTGGTGGTATTGGAGAGGTTGACGGACAAAGTATCATGTTTATTGGACAGCAAAAAGGTGTTAACACTAAAATGCGTCAGTACAGAAACTTTGGAATGGCTAACCCTGAAGGTTACAGAAAGGCTCTTCGTTTAATGAAGATGGCTGAGAAATTCAATATGCCTATCGTTTGTTTCATTGATACTCCTGGAGCATTTCCTGGATTAGAAGCAGAGGAAAGAGGACAAGGAGAAGCTATTGCACGTAACCTTAAAGAGATGATGCAATTAACAGTCCCTGTTACTTGTGTAATTATTGGAGAAGGTGCTTCTGGAGGAGCTCTTGGTATTGGTATTGGTGATAGAGTTTTAATGTTAGAAAACACATGGTACTCTGTTATTTCACCAGAATCATGTTCTTCTATTTTATGGAGAAGTTGGGACTATAAAGAAAAAGCAGCTTCAGCATTAAAGCTTACTTCTGATGACATGATGAAGAATGGTTTAATTGATGGTGTAATTGCTGAACCTGTTGGAGGAGCGCATGTAAACCCTACTCAAATGTTCAGAACAGTGAAGAAGGAAATCTTGGCATCTATTGCAGAGCTTTCTGAACTGGATACTGAAGAAAGAATTAATCAAAGAATTGAAAAGTTCTGTAACATGGGAGTTGTTGACCAGTTATAGAAAATAACGTATATAAAAAATCCCGATTCATTTCTGAATCGGGA
The DNA here is from genome assembly GCA_965661855.1 of Flavobacteriales bacterium. Lineage (GTDB taxonomy): Bacteria > Bacteroidota > Bacteroidia > Flavobacteriales_C > CBFIFL01 > CBFIFL01. Next base: position 30,281 of record CBFIFL010000006.1, on the reverse strand, counting down.
TTTTTTTTGTCTTATAATTTAATTCGACCAAGTCGAAATAATCATTCTTACTTATACATCACCTTATTTACTGCAGCAATGATTTTTTCTGGATTAGGTAATGATTCTTCAATTAAGTTTGGTGAATATGGTAAAGGAACATCTTGTGAATGAACTCTTTCAACAGGAGCATCTAAAAAGTCAAACGCTCTTTTCTGAACCATGTAGCACATCTCTGATGAAATTGCACCTAACGGCCAAGATTCTTCAACAAACACCATTCGGTTTGTCTTCTTAACAGAAGCAACTACTGTATCGTAATCAATAGGACGAATAGATCTTAAATCAATCACCTCTACTGAAGTACCTGCAGCTTCCAATTGTTCTGCAGCTTCAATTACACGCTTCATCATTTTACCGTATGAAACAATCGTAACATCACTACCCTCACTTACCACGTTAGCTACACCGATAGGAATAATGTATTCTCCTTCAGGAACTTCTCCTTTTTCACCATACATCTGCTCACTTTCCATGAACACCACTGGATTAGGATCTTTAATTGAAGCCTTCAATAAACCTTTAGCATCTGCTGGGTTTGACGGAACAACAACTTTAAGTCCTGGACAGTTTGCATACCAAGATTCAAAAGCGTTTGAATGCTGCTGACCCAATTGCCCTGCAGAAGCAGTTGCCCCTCTAAAAACAATCGGACAAGATAATTGTCCACCAGACATTGATAAAATCTTAGCGGCAGAGTTAATGATCTGATCAATAGCAACTAATGAGAAGTTAAATGTCATGAATTCCACGATCGGTTTCATTCCTTTCATTGTAGCTCCCACAGCAATACCTGTAAAACCAAGTTCTGCAATTGGTGTATCTATTACTCTTTCTGGACCAAATTCGTCCAGCATTCCTTGACTAACTTTATAAGCACCATTGTATTCAGCAACTTCCTCTCCCATCAAAACGATTTGATCGTCGATTCTCATCTCTTCACTCATTGCCTCATTAAGGGCCTCTCTAAATTGTAGTGTTTTCATTCAATTCAGTTTTGCACAAAAATAGCAAATAAAGCTGATTCTAAATTTAAAAACAAAGCTCTTCGAAATACTTTTTTTGAAAGGGCTTTCCACTCATTCATTCCTCCCTTTCTAGCTTTTATTTTCATCTCTTTTTCGTTACATTTGATACCTAATCTTGTACGCAAAAAAATATTCAGAATATGAAGATTCTTGTTTGTATTAGTAGTGTTCCTGATACTACTACCAAAATTAAATTCACAGCTGACGGAAAGTCTTTAGACAACAATGGAGTTCAGTTTGTAATAAATCCAAATGATGAGTTTGGTTTAACCAAAGCATTACAATTAAAAGAGGCTAACGGAGGATCTGTTACTGTTTTAAATGTAGGTGGAGCGGATACTGAACCAGTTATCAGAAAGGCTTTAGCAATTGGTGCTGACTCTGCAGTTAGAATTAATGCTACACCAACAGATAGTTTATTTGTTGCTAAGCAAATCAGCGAATACGCTAAATCAGAAAGCTTTGACCTTATCCTTTGTGGTAAAGAATCAATCGATTATAACGGAAACCAAGTTCCTGGAATGTTAGCTTCATTATTATCATGTTCAGCAGTTAATCCTTGTACTGGATTAACAATTGAGGGAGATAAAGCTACAGCTGAAAGACTTATCGATGGTGGAAAAGAAATATTAGAATCTTCTTTACCATTAGTTGTTGGTGGACAAAAAGGTTTAGTGCATGAAGACGAGTTGAGAATTCCAAACATGAGAGGAATTATGCAAGCACGTACAAAGCCGCTAAACGTAGTTGAGCCAAGTAACAACGATGCTAGCTTAAGTGATGTATCTTACGAATTACCTGCTGATAAAGCTGACTGTAAGTTAGTTGATGCTGATAATGTTGCTGAATTAGTAAGCTTGTTACACAACGAAGCAAAAGTAATCTAACCTTTAAATAGAGAAAAATGTCTGTATTAGTATATATCGAAAATTGGGACGGAGCTATAAAAAAATCTACGTTCGAGGCAGTTAGCTATGCAAAGGAAGTTGCTAATAATGCTGGATCAGAATTAATCGCAGTTTCTTTAGGAAATGTGTCTGATGACGAATTAAATAAATTAGGAAATTACGGAGCTTCAAAAGTTATCAAACTTGAAGGTGATGACTTCGCTAATTTCAACAGTGATAAATTTGCTGCATCTTTTGCTCAAATCGCTCAAGCGAATGGAGCTAAGCAAATCATTATAAACGGAACAATGAATGGTAAATCAATGTCTCCAGGATTAGCAGTTAAGCTTAATGCTTCTGTAATCTCTGAGGTGGTTGAAGTACCAAGTTCATTTGCTCCATTAACGGTTAAAAAGAAGGCTTTCTCTGGAAAGGCTTTTGCAAATATTGAATCAAAAACGGATACTACTATCTTGATCTTATCTCCAAATGCATTTGGTTTAAAAGAGAATACATCAAGTGTAGCTATCGAAGGTGGATCTGCAGATGCTGGTAGTTCAAACTTACATCACGTTAAGTTTGAAAAGTCTAGTGGTAAGATTTCGATCACGGAAGCTGAAGTAGTTATTTCTGGTGGTAGAGGATTAAAAGGTCCTGAGAACTGGACAATGGTTGAAGAATTAGCTGAGCTTTTAGGAGCTGGTACAGCTTGTTCAAAACCGGTTTCAGATATCGGTTGGAGACCTCACCATGAGCACGTAGGACAAACAGGTATCGCTGTTGCACCTAATCTTTACATCGCAATCGGAATTTCTGGAGCTATTCAGCATTTAGCTGGTGTTAACTCTTCGAAAGTAATGGTTGCTATCAATATCGATCCAGAAGCTCCTTTCTTTAAGGCTGCTGATTATGGTATTGTTGGAGATGCATTTGATGTGGTTCCAAAGCTTATTGAAGAGATTAAGAAGTTTAAAGCAAACTAATAACATACGCTCCCCTATTGGGGAGCTTACTTTTTTGAATGGAAAAACTTGCATTAGATATTATCGGCTTATCCTATAGTCAAACACAAAGCGGAGCTTATGCTTTGGTTTTAGGGGAGAGAAATGGTAACAGAAGATTACCAATTATTATTGGAGGGTTTGAAGCACAAGCTATAGCTATTGAGCTAGAGAAGATGACGCCTAGTAGACCATTAACTCATGACTTATTAAAGTCAATTGCGGTTGGATTCGATATCAACGTAAAAGAGATTTTAGTTTACAATTTAGTGGAGGGAATTTTCTTTGCGAAGCTTCTTTGTGAAAGCAATGGAAAAGAAATCGAAATTGATGCTAGAACATCAGATGCAATTGCTGTTGCAGTTCGATTCAACTGTCCTATTTACACACACGAATTCATTTTGGCAACTGCTGGAATCATTCTTGAAGATGACAACATTGACAACATCAATGATGAAATTGATGATGTTGATGAAGAGGCTTTAGATGATGAAGTAGAAGGACAAGAAGAAACAGATATTACAAAAATCAATTCTAAGAAATTAGAGGAAATGCTTCAAGAAGCTATTTCTAATGAGGACTATGAAAGAGCATCTCAATTAAGAGATGAATTAACATCAAGATCATCTAACTAATCGTCAAAAGTTAAGCATGAAGCAATATACAGACTTAATGAAGCATGTACTGGAGAACGGTACGAAGAAAGAGGATAGAACGGGAACGGGAACAATCAGTGTTTTTGGATATCAAATGAGATTTGATCTTCAAGAAGGGTTTCCAATGGTTACTACCAAAAAGTTACACTTAAGATCTATTATTCATGAATTACTTTGGTTTTTAATGGGTGATACCAATATCAAATACCTTAAAGAAAACAAGGTTACCATTTGGGATGAATGGGCTGATGAAAACGGAAACTTAGGTCCTGTTTATGGATCACAGTGGAGATCATGGCCAACTCCTGATGGAAAACATATCGATCAGATTACTCAATTAATTGATCAAATTAAAAACAACCCTGACTCAAGAAGATTAATCGTAAGTGCTTGGAATGTTGCTGAAATTCCGAACATGAAATTACCTCCTTGTCATGCTTTCTTTCAGTTTTATGTAGCTGATGGAAAACTATCATGTCAGTTATATCAAAGAAGTGCAGACATCTTTTTAGGTGTGCCGTTTAACATTGCTTCATACGCTTTGTTAACACATATGATTGCTCAAGTATGTGATTTAGAAGTAGGTGAATTTGTTCATACTTTAGGTGATGCTCACTTATATACTAACCACTTGGAGCAAACTGAATTACAATTATCTAGAGAAGCATTAAAGCTTCCAACGTTGAAATTAAATCCTGATGTGAAAAACATCTTTGATTTCAAATTTGAAGATATTGAAGTAGTAGGTTATGAGTCTCATGCTCATATCAAAGCACCAGTAGCAGTTTAATTATGGTTTCAATTGTTGTTGCAACAGCTCAAAACAATGTTATCGGAAATGACAATGATTTAATCTGGCATTTACCAGCTGATCTGAAGCATTTCAAATCTGTTACCAGTGGTAGCTCAATAGTAATGGGAAGAAAGACATACGAGTCAATCGGTCGACCATTACCAAAAAGAGAAAACATCATTATTACGCGTCAGACAGGTTTACTTATCGAAGGATGTGTTGTTGTAAACTCGCTTCAAGAAGCTATTAATAAAGCAGAATCAGAAGAGGTTTTTATTATTGGTGGAGGTGAGATCTACAAGCAGGCAATGGAAATTGCAGATAAAATCTATTTAACTAAGATTCATCAAGACTTTGAAGGTGACACCATGTTCCCGGAAATCGATCCTAATGTATGGAAAGAACTTTCTTGTGTGTCTGGTGAATTAGATGAAAAGAATAAACTGAAACATTCTTTTCTGGAGTTGGTTCGAAGATAGCCTTGACAAAGAGCATTAGCTCTATTCGCTTATTATACTGCTGTCAATGTAATTCAAGAGTTTAACGTTTAAACAAAGCTTCTATAATAACTTTTAATCCCAAAGGCATTCTCCCTTGGTAGCCCAGAACACCATAAAAAGAAATATCCCTGAAGGTTATTTCCAGTAATAGGAGATCTCCTTCAGGGATATTATTTTCTTTAACCTATCAGATCTTTCGATCCTCCACAAGATTAAGCAACCTTCAACACGTTATCTTCAAAAAGCTCAAGTTTTTCTTTAGCATATGCTAAAGAGATATTCAGTTTTCCTTCAGTTTGTCCTTCAAGATCGAACATTGCATCTAGCATCATCGCTTCACAAATACCTCTTAAACCTCTTGCTCCAAGCTTATACTCCATTGCTTTTTCCACAATTAAATCGAAAACTTCTTTTTCAAAGCTCAATTCAATTCCATCAATTTGAAATAAATGCATGTATTGCTTTACTAAAGCGTTCTTAGGCTCAGTAAGAATTCTACGAAGTGCTTTCTCATCTAATGGGTTAAGGTGCGTTACAATAGGTAAACGACCTAACAACTCAGGAATTAATCCAAAAGATTTCAAATCTTGAGGAGCAACGTACTTAAGCATATTAGACTTATCCAAGTCTCTATTACTTGCACTAGAACTATATCCAATAGATTGTGCTTTCATTCTACCTTCAATCTTTTTCTCGATTCCAGCAAATGCACCTCCACAGATAAACAAGATATCCTTTGTATCAACAGCTACTAGTTTTTGTTCTGGGTGCTTTCTACCTCCTTGAGGTGGACAGTTAACCACAGAGCCTTCTAATAACTTAAGCATAGCTTGCTGAACACCTTCTCCTGAAACATCACGAGTTATTGAAGGATTATCAGACTTACGTGCTACTTTATCAATTTCATCTATAAATACAATTCCTCTTTGAGCAGATTCCACATCGTAGTCAGCTGCTTGTAATAAACGAGAAAGAATACTTTCAACATCCTCTCCTACATAACCAGCTTCTGTTAAAACAGTAGCATCGGCAATACAGAAAGGAACGTTTAACATTTTGGCAATAGACTTTGCTAAAAGTGTTTTACCTGTTCCCGTTTCTCCAACCATGATGACATTCGATTTTTGAATCTCGATATCCTCATCATTTCCTGTTTGGAGTAATCTCTTGTAGTGATTATAAACAGCAACGCTAAGTACTCTTTTTGCTTCGTCTTGACCGATAACATATTCACTTAAGTGATCATAAATCTCCTTCGGCTTAAGAAGTGTCATTTGATTCGAAAGTTCATCCTTCACCTTATCTTCCAATTCCTCCTTCACGATCTCTGTAGCTTGCTCTACACAGTTATTACAGATATGACCTGTAACACCAGCGATTAACATATCTACTTCCGCTTTCTTTCTACCACAAAAGGAACAATTCACTAAATTCGACTCACTCATATCGTTAATATATTAACATAAAAAAAGAGGCTTGAAGTTACAGTATCTATACAGTAACAACAAACCTCTTAAGTATTTTTTAGAAGAATTACTTCTTCGGTCTAACTAAAACTTCATCAATCATACCGTACTCTTTTGCTTCATCAGCAATCATCCAGTAATCTCTATCAGAATCAGCCCAAACTTTATCAAATGATTGTCCAGAATGATTAGATATAATCTCGTATAATTCCTTCTTTAACTTTTGAATCTCTCTTGCAGTAATTTCAATATCAGAAGCCTGACCTTGAGCTCCACCTAATGGTTGGTGAATCATTACTCTTGAGTGCTTTAAAGCTGTTCTTTTTCCTTCTGCACCTGCACATAATAAAACTGCTCCCATAGAAGCTGCCATACCAGTACAAATTGTTGCCACATCTGGAGCGATATACTGCATCGTATCATAGATACCTAAACCAGCATAAACAGATCCACCTGGAGAGTTCAAATAAATTTGAATATCTCTAGAAGCATCAACAGACTCTAAGAAAAGTAGCTGTGCTTGAATAACGTTAGCAATTTGATCATCAATCCCAGTTCCTAAGAAAATGATTCTATCCATCATTAATCTTGAGAACACATCCATTTGAGCAACATTTAACTGTCTTTCCTCAATGATATAAGGAGTTAATGATGATGTGATATAAGAGTCAACAACCGTGCTGCTGATCCCTTTGTGCTTTACAGCATATTTTCTGAATTCTTTTCCGTCCATTCTTAAATTATTTGTTTTCTGTTACTAATTTAAGAAAATCATTGTACGAAATATCCTCTTCTTCGATTTTAACAGCTGCTTCAATTACCTCTACTACTTTATCTTCATAAAGCATATCATTAATTCTTCTAGCCTCTTCTTGATTAGTTAAAACACTTTTGATAGCTTCTTCAGCTTGCTCACCTTCTAATGCAGGTTGACCATACTGAGCCATGTTAGCGTTAATTAACTCTAAAGCTTTTGCTTTAATATCTTCGAACTCAACTTTAATATCGTTGTCTTTAACAATCTTACTTTCGATCAATTGCCATTTTAAACCTTTCTCGTAGTTCTCGAAATCAGCCTCGATTTGCTCTAAAGTAACTGGCTTCTCAGAATTTTGCTGAATCCACTTCTTTAAAAACTCTTTTGGCAATTCCATTGTTGTCTTCTCGATTAAAGAATCAATTAAGTCTCCTTTAAACTTTCTAACTCCTTCTCCAGATAAATAACCTCCAGCAGATTCTTTCACTTTAGTCATGAAATCCTCTTCAGATTTGATCTCATCTTCTGGGAATACCTTTGCGAATAATTCTTCGTTTACTTCAGCAGGAACCATTCTTGAGATAGAATCTACAGTGAAAGTGAATGCACCTTCAAAGTTTTCAGCATCTGCTTCTTCCTTTCCTATCAATGAAGCTTTTTCAGAATTTGATTCGTAAATATCTTCTAGTTTAGCCTCAACAGCATCTCCAACTTTCTTACCAGTGAATAACTTTAAAGCATCCTCTGTTAATCTAGAAGCAGAAATAGTTGTTGCATTTTCAACAGCTTCACCTGCAAATTCACCAGTAACAGTTACTGAGAATAAATCCTCAACATCAATAGCTTCTGGATTAGTTACAGAACCAAATCTTGAGCAGATCTCTTTAACTTGAGCATCTACCATTTCTTGATCTGGTACTACATTGTATTTAGTGAACTTATTTCTCTTACTCATTTTCAACTCAAACTCAGGAGCTAATCCTAAATCATAAGTGAATTCGTAATTTTCTTCAGACTCCCAGTTGATTCCTTCAACCTCTCTTGGCATTGGAGCTCCTAAGATTTGTAATTCTTCTTTAGTAATGTACTCTTGAACAGATTCACTTAAAATCTTATTGATCTCTTCAACTTTAACAGCTACACCATACTTTTTCTTGATTAAAGAGAAAGGTACTTTTCCAGATCTAAAACCTGGTAATTGAGCTTGTTTCTGATGTGTTCTTAAAGCACTTTCTACTTTAGACTTGTAATCTTCGCTTGCTACAGTTACTGTAACAACAGCATTTAAATCATCAACTAATTCCTTCTTAATTTCCATCTACAATAAAATTGGGGAGATAATGTGTTCGTTAAATAACATTCTTCGATAAGAATAGTGCGGATGGAGGGACTCGAACCCACACGCCGTGAAGCACTAGATCCTAAGTCTAGCATGTCTACCAATTTCATCACATCCGCGCATTCAAAATTGGATTGCGAAGATAATATGTTTTTTGAACAATTCATAATTCTATAGTTAAAAAAATGTGACTAACATTTACTCACTTTCTCCATTTATTTCTTTTTACATCACTAAATTTGTTTAGACCTATTATAATAGATTAAAATGACAATCGACACTAAGGATATTGCAACAAAAGACTTATTTGGTTTATTAACTGCTTCCATCGGACCTAGGCCAATTGCTTTGGCTAGTACTATTGATGAAAATGGGAAAGCGAATTTAAGTCCATACAGTTTCTTCAACGGATTCAGTGCAAACCCACCAATAATGGTATTCTCTCCTTCAAGAAGGGTAAGAGATAATACTACTAAACACACTTTAGAGAATGTGTTGAAAATTAAAGAAGTAGTGATTAACGTTGTTAACTATGACATCGTTGAACAAGTATCTTTATCTAGCACGGAATATCCTGAAGGAGTTAACGAGTTTGAAAAGGCTGGATTAACACCTGTTGAATCAGAAACGGTTAGACCTTTTAGAGTTAAAGAATCTCCAGTACAATTTGAGTGCACGGTGAATGAAGTAGTTCACTTAGGTGATCAGGGTGGAGCTGGTAACTTAGTTATCTGTCAAGTTAACAAGATTCATGTAGATGAATCTATTCTTGGAGCTGACGGTAAAATTGATCAAAACAAAATTGATCTAGTGGGTAGGCTTGGAGCTAACTGGTATGTAAGAGCATCTGGGAACGCATTGTTTGAAGTTGAAAAACCACTTACTACTATGGGAATTGGTGTGGATCAAATTCCTCCAAGAATCAGAAATAGTTATATCTTATCAGGAAATGATTTAGGTAAGCTTGGAAATGTTGAGGCACTTCCAACTCCTGAGTCAATTGCATCTTTTCAGCAAGAATTTGATATTAGAAATATATTAGACAACTCTGTTGATGATAACGAAAGAAGAGAAAAACTTCACGTTAGAGCAAAAGAGTTATTAGAAGTAAATAAAGTAGAAGAGGCGTGGAAAACGCTATTAGTTAGATAATTTATTGATATGCTTACATTAAAAGGAAGACTTAAAGTCAAAAAAGAAGAACAGGTAATTAACGACCGTTTTAAAAAGAGAGAGTTTGTATTAACAGACGAAGGTTCTCAATATCCTCAGGATATTTTGTTCCAATTAGCTCAAGATAGAACGTCATTATTGGATCAGTTCAATGAAGGAGATGAGTTAAACGTTTATTTTAACTTAAGAGGAAGAGAATGGACTTCTCCAACTGGTGAAGTAAAGTATTTCAACACATTGGATGCTTGGAAGATAGAAGTAGCATCAGCTGCAGCTGCTCCAGCTCCAGAAGCTTCATTCGAGGCTCCAGGTGATGAAGATCTACCTTTCTAATGTCATTTTTAGAAAAATTTGAATATTCTTTTAGGGCGATTTTACCATCGCCCTTTTCTATTGCCATTATTTTAACACTAGTCGTATTTGCTTTGGGATACACGGTGTATGATGGCAACAGTTTTTTGGCTTATTCAAGTGAAGTTTCTCAAGCATGGGAAAAAGATTTATGGAATAGTAAGCTTCTTGCTTTTGCTGTTCAAATGATGTTAATGCTTATTCTCGGACATGTTTTAGCTTTATCTAAACCTATTTCGAATTTACTAGATCGATTAACCTCATTGTGCTCTACTAACTTTAGAGCTATTTTCTTTTGTGCCTTTTTCACCATTATAATCGCTTTATTCAACTGGGGACTCGGTTTGATTTTTGGAGCGATATTCGCCAGAAAAATAGCAGAGAATGCTAGTCTTAAAGGCATTCCAATCAACTATCCTTTAGTTGCTGCTGCTGGATACTCAGGCTTAATGGTTTGGCATGGAGGAATTTCTGGTTCAGCTCCAATTAAAGTTGCCGAGAAAGGTCATTTATCTAATCTTGGGAAAAACATATTAGACCCTGATAGTTTAGCTAAACTGCCCGAAGCTATTACCTATGATCAAAGTATATTCTCATCCATGAATATATTTGTCTCCATTTTATTACTAATTGTTGTTCCTTTTGCATTGGCATTTTTAGCCAAATTCTTCAAAACGACAGTTCCTTCTATAAAGACAGATATAAAAATTCAAGAATCAAACACTAAGCTTTTATTTGCTGAAAAAATCGACCAGAAGTCTTTCCTAGCATTAAGTTTTGGAGGTTTAATTTTGATCTATTTGATAAGTAAAATCTGGAATTTAGATGCTACTGCATTTTGGACATTCTCCTTCATCTCCCCTAATTTCATAAACCTCTTATTGCTAAGTTTAGCTTTAATCTTCCATCGCAGTATTACTCAATTTCTAAAAGGATTGGATTTCGCCATTGGAGGAGCCAGTGGGATATTGATTCAATTCCCTTTATACTTTGGAATAATGGGTATTATGAAAGCTTCTGGATTAATCACCCATATTTCAGAATACTTAATTAGTATATCAACTGATTTTACCTTTCCTCTATTTACTTTCTTTAGTGCTGGTTTAGTAAACATATTCGTTCCATCAGGTGGTGGACAATGGATGGTTCAAGGACCAATTATATTAAAAGCAGCTCTATCGTTAAACGTTCCCATTTCAAAAGCTGTTATGGCTTTGGCATATGGAGATCAAGTCACCAATATGCTACAGCCTTTTTGGGCATTACCATTGTTGGGAATTACGAAGCTAAAAGCCTCCCAGATTTTACCTTATACATTAATCTGTTTTGTTTTAGGAAGTGTAGTTTTTATTCTTGGTTTAATTGTTTTCTAATTAAATTTGTGTAAAACCTTAAATGATGAAAAAAATTTTAATCGTAGTATCTGTAGTAGTATTATCTCTAAGTTCTTGTCAGGAATGCAATGAATGTAGAGAATGTGAAACAACCATTAACACCACAACTGGTGAATTAACTCAAGAAAACTGTACTGATTATGAAGAGTTCTGCGGAACAGACCTTGAGCTAAGAGAGTCTTCGGATGTTCATCAATGCAAATAGCTGAATTACCCAATTTTAATAAAAGAGATTAAACTAGCTGTTTAGTCTCTTTTTTTTAATCCTTACTATCCCTAACATCAAAGGCATCACGCAATCCGTTACCTAGCATAAAGAAGGCGATTACGGTAATTACTATTGCTAGCCCAGGAAGAATTGCAAGGTGTGGATTATCTCCAACCAAATAACCAGAATAGGTACCAACCATTTCTCCCCAGCTTGCCTGAGGTGGTTGTGCTCCTAAACCTAAAAAGCTAAGTCCTGCTTCCAAAAGAATTGCAGTTGCAAAATTAGATACCGAAACAACTATAATTGGTCCGACCGTATTTGGCAGTATATGCTTAAAGATGATTCTATTCTGCTTAAATCCTAATGCTCTTCCTGCCTCTACAAATTCGAATTGAGATAGAGAAAGAAACTGACCTCTAACTATTCTAGCTACTTCCACCCACATCGTTAATCCCACAGCGATAAAAACTACTTCAACTCCTTTTCCTAAGCTCAGAGTAATAGCAATTACCAATAACAAGGCTGGAATACTCCAGAAGACAGATATAACCCAAGTAATGGCATTATCTACCCATCCACCGTAAAATCCAGCTAAAGCACCTAATACAATTCCCAATAATATGGATATGATAACAGCAATAAAACCTACACCCAAACTAACTCTAGTTCCGGCCATAATTCGAGATAAGAAATCTCTTCCGTTTCGATCCGTTCCCAATAAGAAAGTTTTCGATTTAATGTGATGGTCTTCGATTTCTTCAATAGCCTCTTCTCTACTAATTTCTATACCCTCACCTGTTATGGTTTTCCCTTTTAGCACCTTCCCATCGAAAGCAATCTTCTGATCATAGCTAATTGGGTAAAGAACGTCACAAAGGTTCTCCGAAATAGTATCTGTAAGTGTTTCACTCCCCATATACCTTACCATGAAAATCTGATCGGCTTCAAACCAATAAGACATCAAAGGAATTGGTTGTGCATATTCACTTTCTTTTCCAAATATGATTGTGCTGAAAACATTAGAAGATCTAGGTTCTGCATTCCTAATCTTATACAACATGTCTATAGAGAATCCAGGAGATTTAGACTTCAATTGCAAAACCTGCTGATCTGCATTGGGTGTATTATCAGGTCGAATCAATGGACCCATGATTGCAACAAAAATCATTAATAAGATAACCCCCATACCTATCCGAGATACGTTGTCTTTTTTTAGCTTTTTCCAAGCCTCCTTATATAATGAATCTGATTTTTGCATATGATTCTATAATCGCCTTCCCTTCCAAGATACTGACGAAAAGAATGATATCAAAAGTAATAATATTATAGCGATAGGATAAAGTAAGACCATTACAAAATAGTATGGGAATAAGCCTTTGTATTTCAACTTCCTATTAATACTCATCATTCCAATTAATTCAAGCAATAACTTTACTACCACAAGGAATATGAATTCGTAAGATTGATCAAAGAAAATATAAAAAGGAGATAGCTGCGATATCAATAATAAAACAGACAAAAGTCTAAACTTGAAATTTGCAAGTCCCCCTGATTTTTTCATCCATCTCATTCTCTGATTGAAGAAAGATTTAAAATCTGGAGCACATTTAGTCTCCACCCAAGTTTGATCATTAAATGCAATTACACCGCCTGATTCAAAAATCGAATACATATTGAAAAGATCATCTCCTGATGCATAATCGTCGTTATAATCTACATGCTGTGTTTTATAATTGGAGTTGGCACCATTGCTCATCAAAGGAATTTTCAACTGAATGGCAAGTCTTGTCGTAAACATCATCGCCAAATTTTCCCACCGTTGGTACAGGTTTATCAAAGAACTTTCAGAGGTATAACGTATAAGTCCAGTAGTATAGTCCGCTCTTTTTACCAATAGCTTCTCGAAATAATTATCTGAAATCACCGTATCCGCATCAATTTGTGAAACGTGAGTATATTTCACTTTACCTAAGGCATACTTTAAAGCCGCTTTCTTTCCTTCTCCTTCCTTTAAACTTAAAAGAGATCTATTTGCTAATGAAGAAGATAAAACTATATCCTTCGAGCTATCCTTGGAATGATCGTCAATAAATATTATTTCTCCATAACTAGGCAGCCATTGCTTTTCTAATTCTTGAATTAAGGCAGGTAAACTATCTTCTTCATTCCTAAAAGGAATTAACACCGAAATGCTTTTCGTTTCCTCAAACTCCATTTCATGATTCGTATTATACTTCATCATGAAAAGTAAAAGGCAGATATATAGTCCAACAACGATTATCATTTTTCTATCAAACTCTTTTTACGAATCGTTAAAAACACTAAACCAATCAATGATGGAATCACAATGTTCAATAGCCAAATGATGAATCCAATTGTTGCTATATAGCAACTTTGAAGGTGAACTAATTCAATAAATCCGGAAATCAGCGAAATAAGAATCAAACTCTTCGAAGATCCCAATTCAACAATTTGATTAACCGGAACTGCTGTTGTTGCCAAATACATCATTGAAATTATGGCAAACAACTGAACCAATGGTATCTCTATCCCAAATGCATAGAACAAAAGCATATACTGACTAGTAAATACCAAATAACGCAGCAAGCTTAATAGTTGAATTCGCAACAATAGGGCAACTGAAGTAATCTTTGCCATTTGAACGAATAGCTTTTTTGTCTGCTCCCATTTGAAAATATTCTTTAGCCAGATGGGAAAAAACTTAAGTCCGATTATTATTCCCAACACCAAGACAACTGTACTACTACCCAACCATTTAATATGCTCTTCAGAAAAGACAGACTGTTCAATTAAAAACAATCCAACGAATCCAAACAACAAGGTTGCTACCAACTGGGTCATACTGCAAACAATAGTCAGTAGAACACCCAATTTCTTCTTTTCTATAAAATTGATTCTTCCCAAATACTCACCGATTCTGAAAGGGAATAATATAGAAACACTTAAACCACTCAACGTTGCTTTGGTTGACGTTAAGAAACTTATACGTTCTGATTTATTAATGATAATGTACCACTTGTAGGATTCAATCAACCAATTAATAGGCATCAATAAAATCGCAAAGAGTGCGTAGTAAAAAACATCAGTGCTAGAATCCGATAACGCATCAGGAATACCACAATATTCGATGTCATTTTTCGTAATTTGATAATAGAGAATAGCCAAGCAAGCCGTAGGAATCAGGATTTTAAATAAGAGCCCAAGTCTTTTCTTCAATTTTGACTTATCTTGCATTGCTCGAAAGTATCAAAGATAATTGGATAAAGAAAAAATCATATTAGGAATTGACCCAGGAACCTCTATTATGGGTTTCGGTGTGATTAAAGTAGTCGGTAAAAAAACCGAGTTACTTCAATTTGGCGATGTTCCTTTTAACAAAGGTGATAACCATTATCAAAAGTTAAAAGCGATTTACGAAAGTGTACATACTCTGGTTGATAAATACCTACCTGATGAATTGGCTATTGAAGCTCCTTTCTTTGGGAAAAATGTTCAATCCATGTTAAAACTTGGAAGAGCTCAGGGCGTTTGTATGACTGTTGCATTAACTAAGAACATTCCTGTATTTGAATACAGTCCTAAAAAAATCAAGTTGGCTATTACTGGAAGTGGTAACGCTTCAAAAGAACAAATAGCTGGTGTATTACAAAGTATTTATAAGATAAAGACCCTTCCGAAGAATTTAGATGCGACCGATGGTTTGGCAGCAGCGCTTTGTCATCATCTAAATGACGGGAAAGATTTCGGCGAATCTGAAACAAAAAAAAGCCCGAAGAAAAAATCTTCGAGCTGGGATCAATTTATAAGGTCAAATTCAGATCGTCTTAAATAGCCAGATTAGCTTTTATCTTTTCTGCGATTTCGCTCATCTCTGTAGCTTCTAATTTCAGTTTTCCTTTTGTGAAATCCATATCACTTAAATTACTGATTGGCATTAGATGGATGTGCGTGTGAGGAACTTCGAGTCCAATCACACTTATTCCTACTCTATTGCATTCAAATGATTTTTCAATAGCCTTTGCAATCTTCTTTGAAAATGGAAGCATTGCAGCTAAAGTAGTATCATCATTATCAAAAATATTATCTACTTCTTTCTTAGGTACAACTAAAACGTGTCCTTTAGTTACCGGCATAATATCCAAGAAAGCAATGAATAAGTCATCTTCATGAATTTTATGACAAGGGATCTCTCCGCTTATAATATTAGTAAAAACAGATGCCATTATCTTGCAATTTCTACAACTTCAAATTCCATTAAACCTTGAGGAACTTTAATTTTAGCTATATCACCAACTTCTTTTCCTAAAAGTCCTTTTCCAATTGGACTACTTACCGATATCTTTTGTTGTTTTAAATCAGCTTCTTTTTCAGCAACTAAGGTATAAGTCATTTTAGCTCCATTCTTTACATTCTTAATTGTCACTTTAGACAAAATGTAAGCTTTAGAGTTATCCATTTTACTTTCATCGATAATTCTTGCGTTAGCAATTGTTGCTTCTAACTTAGAAATTTTCAACTCCAATAAGCCTTGAGCTTCCTTTGCTGCATCATATTCAGCATTCTCACTTAAATCCCCTTTATCTCTAGCTTCAGCAATTTGATTAGAAATACTAGGTCTTTCTACAGTAGTTAATTGCTTGAATTCAGCTTTTAACTTTTCTAATCCCTCCTCTGTGTAATATTCAACATTTGACATGTCTTCCTCTGTTTAATTAAACCAAAAAAGAACCCCTAAAGGGGTTCCTTTTCAAAACTATAATATCTTTTTTACTATAAAGTAATTCTTCCTCCAAAGTTATGTGTTCCTCCAAAAGGATTTGTAGCTCTGTAAGAATATTCAATTCCTAACTTAGAACCATTTTCTCCCCAAGGAATATCAATTGAGAAACCAGCAGCAGGACCTGTTAAAGCCGTTTGTCTGGTTTCAGCATCTAATACACCATCTTCGTAAATGTAACCTACTCTTAATTTTAAGATCTCCTTGAATGAATACATCAAACCAAATCTAAATTGGTCATTACTAAATGCATTTGAAGTAAATGTCCCAGCAGCTGTTAAGTTGTTAGACTCATTGAAATCAAATCTGTAAGAACCTCCAATGTTCAATAATGATGGAAGACCAAAACCTTCAGATCTTTGTTGAACAGTTTGGATATTTCCGTTAGGAACAGATCCTCTAAAAGAAAGTCCGTCACCTCTATAAGTCATATCAGGACCAACATTCTTCAATGAGATACCAAATCTTACATTATCATTTTCACCTGTTACATACTGGATACCAGCATCAATAGCAATACCACTAGTTGAAACATCAGGAATTTTTTCAGTAACTACTTTTACATTAATACCCCCGTAGATAGAATTAGAGAACTCTTGAGCATAAGCCAAGTTCATATTCATCATCTCTACAGTAAAAGTACCAATACCTCCATCAGGAGATGCAACAGTAGTTCTTTGAATTTCTCCAGAGTTCATAGACATGATCCCTACTGCTAAAGTACCTGCATCACCTACTTTTTGAGAAAATCCAAAAGTGTTAATGTTGATGTCAGTACCTACCAACCAAGAAGTTCTAGAGAAAACTAATTCTGTCTTGTTAGTAAAAGCAATTCCAGCCACGTTAGAGTACAATGCTTCCAGTCCCATTACTGACGCAGAGTTTGCAGCTCCCATACCAGATGATCTAGTCCATGGGTTAATTAATAATTGAGCAGCTCCTGCTTCACCAGCTCTATCACCGTTACCAGCAAACACTGATGTAGTTAAAGCCAAACTCAATAAACCGAACGTTAAATATTTTTTCATTATTCTTTTCATAATGTATCCTTCAATATCAAATTAGAAAGTGTCCAAATCAACTGGTCTCATTACACCAAACCACTTCAACACTTTTTCTCCAACACCTTCCACTTCAACATGGATAATGTACATTCCTGAAGCAACTGGAATGTTAGCTTGGTTTTTCAAATCCCAATCTAAAAAGGCAGTGTTGTCATCCTTATCAAAGGTTCTGATCAACGTACCATTTAAAGCGAAGATTCTAATTGTACAAGCTTCTGGTAAATTTGTAAGTCTTACTCTGTTATCTAACTGATTAGACTCGTATTCAGAGAATGCATAATACGGGTTAGGTACAATGTTAATTTTCTCTAATACATCTGCAGCAACAGAATCATTTCCAGTTTCTGCCATGATGTCTGCCGTATTAAATCTATATACTGGCATATCACCTGTGAAAGAACCACTTGAAACGGTACCTCCAGCAACATACTCCGCGCTATAAGGATTGTTCACATGGATGTTGATTTCAACATCAGTAGCTAAGTAATCATATCTTCTATCCTGTAAAGGAAACCCAAATACCCAAGTAATGTTTGGAACAATACTTCTTAAGTCAGAAGAAGAAACTCCATCTTCCATTAATCCGTATAAAGCCTGAGCTTCATCATAAGCTGGAATTGTAGTAGTAGTCGGAAATTGGTTATCATTTGCACCGTTTCTTAATATGTACACTGAGTGCATACCTCCTAAACGAGTGTCACCAATATTGGTAGCAATTCTATCACTTGGATTCCAGATCATATCATTACCATTATCAGCAGCAAAGAATGAATTTTCTCCAAACATGATGTTTAATCTATCTCCAGTTTCTAAGTCGATAGCATAACCAGGGAACCAACCCATACCGTTTCCAGTACCATCAGCATTTCCATCTTTATCAACAGAAGGACTTTCTCTTAAGTCGAATTTACCAGCTCCACCGATAGCAGCTCCAGCATCATCAGATAATTCAATTACCGGAGATCTTGTCCACTTAGACTTGTCTGAAGTAATAACTAACTTAATCGAGTTAAGGTCAGCAAGATTGTTCAACGTTTGGTCATTAGACACAGCTGGTCCAAAAAGATCATTAGATGCTAATCTATAAGGAGCGATTAACCCTTCCAATACACCTTCATAAGCTTGATCATCATCAACACCTGTGTAATCGTTGAAATTTGCAATTGCATCATCATCGTTTTGTAATTCTCCAGCTCTAATCCAGTTGTAGTAAGAATTTCCATCGATATCATTCCAACCTGTTAACCAAGGCTTAGACTCATCTTCGAACTCCATTGTAGCAGCGATGAAACCATTGTTTTCAGCTAGCACAGAACCTGGATCATTAACAGCATTTACATTAACCGCTAATCCCCATTTAGAAATGATCTGATCATTTTGCTCACCGATAGCGATACTAGCGTAAACTGTATCATTGTCCGTTTCATTTATTAATCTCCAGTATCCATCCTTAATTGAATCATTTGCAGTTGAATCTAATATTTCAAAAGTAAAATCCCCTAAAGGAACTGCTGTTGGATCTATTACTCTAACATCAATTGGAGCACCATCATTTGTATATTCTAAATCTGAAACAGTACCTGCAACAATTGCGTCTACCGTTTCATCAGTAAAGTTTAATTGAAGACCACCGTTTCCATACCCTGAAACCCTAGAAATAGATGGCTGAGTACCGTATGTTGACTTAATATTTGTACCTCCATTAGCAACCTTAGGATCTCTAGGCGTTACCGTATATGTTTGGATGTTTTTTCTTCCTACCAAGTAAGGCTTTCTTTGACCATCTAATGCTGATCCATCATTTGGGTTAAACGTTTTATAGTTGTTATGTCCATAAGCGATAACCGTATAGTAATACTGCTTATAGTTAACTAATTTATCGTCACCAGAAGCAAATAAATCTTTTGTTACTTGGAATGAATTTGAAATCCCAGCATTAGCAGCTTGAACTTTTAGCTTTGCTACATCAACTCCAACCTCAGCATCAAATTCGTAGTTAATCAAGTCACCAATCTCATCTTGAACATCAACCTGAGCTACAAGTCTTACTTTGTCTGGATCTTCGATATCAGTAATAGAAACAGTTGCATCAGCGAATTGATAAATTTGATAACCTTGGAAACTAAACACTGTATCTTGGAAATTATTTCCGGCAGCAGCGTTGATAAAAGGATCAAACTCAGCATAAGCTTCGTTAAAATTGTTTGATGTTTCTGGATTTTCAAGAGTTAAAATAATTTCTCTATCCAATTCGATAACATTCATATCTGGAGCATCTGGTCCATCCAATACTTTGAAACAGTTATCAAATAAAGCCTGCGCTTTATCATCCGCTTGTCTCATTAACTCAACAGAAGCAGCAGGACCTCCTTGAGAAGCTCTAGCCCAAACAACACCGGTAGTAATAGTATTTACAGCTCCAGGCTCTAATGTAAATGCACCAGCAGATTGCAAGAATCTTCTATCAGCAGGATCATTCCCTACTTCACTTTCAGTCCATGAAGCAACAGCTTGTCCATTTGTACCTACATAATCAGGATCAGAATCACCTGGGAACATGAAGTCACATGTAATTCCAGTAGTTGTTCCAGAAGGTGAGTGACCAGTACCACCGTACTCCATCTCTGTACCATCCTTGAAAATCCCTCTTAAGTAGTTATAAATGTGCGTTCCTGTTTCAGGGTTACCTGTTACAGAAAAGTCATTGTTATAATAAACGAACTTAGACATGATAATTTGTTCCCCTTCTTCATCAACAATACCATCTCTGTCATTATCAATGTTATCGTCAGCATCCGCTAAAGGACCTTGGAAGAAATCTACACCAATTGCTGGAGGATTCTCTCCATAACCTCTTGCACCTTCATCATCTTGATCTCCATTGAAGCAGTAACCTAATCCTCTTTCAACATCACAACCAACGTAATCATCGTTATAGTTACCTAAATCTGGATCAACCCATTGACCAAAGTATGTGTTCGTCAAGGTAAATGTTGATCTGTTATAAATCTTATACTGGTAGAAAGTCATGTTATTGATTTCATCCGTAGTTTTAAATCCAAATGCCTGAGCATGGATCTCTAAACCAATTGCTTCTGCACCAGTTTCTGTATGGATATTACCTTTATCATTAAAAACCCACCAGATAGTTTCATCTCCAAACAATTGAGCATCACAACCTCTATCACCTGTAGCATTATAATCAGGATAATCTCCTGCATCTGGACTATAGTTTCCATCTCCATCAGCATCAAAGAAAGGAGCTAAGAAATAATCTTGACCCTCAATTGAAGAACCGTGTGCTGGCCATTCAGTCAATGAAGAAGGAGTAGTATAATCTGGGTAACTTGTTGGATCCTCTAACCATTTAATATGAGATTCAACATCCGATAAACTAGCCTTAAAGTGCGTATCCCACTTATCACATTCATCAGCCGAAATATCAGCTGTTGCTGTGTTCAAAGGACCAGGCCAAAAATCATTACCAGTTTGACGGTAAGTCATTGCAGCAACTTTTAACTGTCCACCAGCATCAACTCCACCAATCCATAAAGAACCAGCAAACATAGAATGCTTAGGCTGCTCTGTACTTCCTTCCGGAAGCTTTGGAATCTCATACTTAGCGTTGTTTAAATCCCACCACATGTCACCACCACCAAGGATAGTTGTTCTTACATTATTGATTGCTAAATCAACTTGAGCAGTTGCAGGGTTACAATCAGCAGAAAGACCTCTATTTGCGTCTGTTTTACCAGCTACAGTAGAAGACTGACCGATATTTTCTTTTGCAGATAGGCTAGAAACACCTAACGCTACTACAATGGATAATATATACTTCAATTTCATGTCTCTAAAATTCTTCTTTATGCCTTAATTAAAAATCTAACGTTAATCCTAATCTAATTCTTCTAGGAAGAGCGTAGTTAAATGGACTAGCCGACTTCATACTGTATAAGTCGATAAAAGACGCTGGATTAACTTGGCTATTAATTAAACTCTGTGATTGAGAAGCTGTAAGGAACCCTGTATCATCTGGGTTACCTGTTGCTCTATACACTCCTGTTACGTTTCTTGCATCAAGCATATTCATCACCTGACAATAAACATTCATGTTAGCTTTCTTAGATTTCTCTTTACCAAATGCTACTGCAATGTTCTTGTTAATTCTTCCGTCAATTCTAAACTGCCATGGCAATCTAGCACCATTGATCGATCCCATTAACACCGAACGCTCACTAACACCCATTGCTACTGCCTGAGTTACGTTTGATTGCTGAGAGTAAGGTAATCCTGAACCTGCATTAACTATTAAGTTAACTCCTGCATCTTGTAAGATTTTCTTTCCCCATTTAGGACCATTGTATTGATCTTTTGCACCAAATCTATAATCAATTGTAGCTTGAACTCTATGTCTTTGATCGTAATCTAAAGGAATAAGCGTTCTTAAGTTTGGTTGACCAGAAGAAACTAATGATATACCTGAAGTAGCTCCAGACCCTGTACCATCAGCGAATTGTAAAGTATAACTAGCATTAACACTTACATTCTTTGTTCTTCTCATGTCATACTTGAAAGTAAATCCTTTAACTGTTCCGAAGTCAATGTTACCAAACGTAATGTACTGTGCTGGGTAAGCATAGTTTACATTGATAACCTGAATCATATCTCTTAACTCTCTATAGAAAGCCGAAAGAGTAATCGCAGATGAACTAGACAACGTTTGCGTAAACCCTAATTCGTAATCTGTTGTTTTCTCTGGCTTCAAGTTTGGATTGTTTAATAATCCTCCAACATTGTTCTCAACAAACAAGTAATCTGTTGGAGTTAAGAAAGAAGCTCCCATTGAAGGTCTTTGAGCTAAGATATCATAGTGAGCAAAGAACATCGCCTCATCCGAAATCGGGAATGAGAATGAAATCCTAGGACTTACGTTTACTTGAGGCACATAATCAGTGAATGACTTACTTGCATCAAAATCATCCGCTTTAATATCATCATCAGAATCAACTAACCAAGGCTGAATTTCACCAGTCGAAGTAGAGTTTGCAATTGAAGAAGGCTCTTGTAATTCAGTACCTTCAGCATTAAACCATGTATCTCCAACTCTATATCCTAAAATAGCTGAAGGATCTTCGATATCATCCACATAGATATAAGCATCTTCAGAAATATTAGAAGGAACCGTAGCATCAATGTTATTGAAAGTATTTCCACCAGCAGTATAATCCTTAACCTGGTAAGTTTCATACCATAAGTAGTTATCCTTTAATACCATTTGGTTTGCATCGTATCTGTCAATTCTAACACCGATGTTGAATACGATATCTTTAAAAGAGAATTTATCTTGAACGTATCCAGCCATATAGATTGGCGTGAAAGGTGCGATTTCTCTGGTAAAGTTTCCATTCTCATCTTTCTTAGTAAAGAAATCATTGAACGAAGCAGAACCACCTAACTTGTTACCTTCAAAATCATAACCATAAGTAGTAACATAACCGTTACTGTTATTTAATAATTCATCTGGAGTAAACATTCCTAAATTGAAATTTGTAGTTGTTGGATCATAAGAATCGATATCAACAAACTCTGTATTAGAAATACCTAACTCTTGTCTGATATTCTCAAAGAACCCTGGAGCATCTCCTTGCTCGTATAATCTGTTATATCTTATAGTATCTTGGAATACTCCATTTACATCAGTAACGTAAACTGGATTATCCGTATCCAACTGCGTATTCTTTTCGTTTGCTAACTGACGCATTAACGTCCAGATTCCGATTGGACTTGTAGAGAAACTTCTGTCATCTCTTTGCTCGTACTCAAAACCAAATTTCACACCGTGATTCTTGATATCAGCTGAAGCCGAACCAACAACTCTGAACTGAGAAGCATCTGATTTAGAATAACCACCGTACTGACGTCCAGTATTATACCATAAAGAATAGATATTAGAAGGTCTGTCCCCATTCAATAAAGCTCCACCTTGCTGAACTTGTGCCCAGTTTTGGTAGTTTCCTGAAGGATTGTCTTCATAAATAGAATAGTACTGAGAAGTAAAGTTCGCAGCGTTAGGATTTAAATCCGACTCTTCAAACGTATACTCTCTAGATAAGAAACCAGTCATTTCCATTGCATCTAAATCTGCATTGTAAGAATACGTTTCATCTAAATCAGTAGTAAATGCACCATAGTAACCGTAGTTAAAGATGTTGTCCTGGTGACTATCATCTTGTGTTTCACCTAATACTTTAGAGTAATCCACTTGAATAGAGTAATAAGCATTCTTTACGTTAGAAGAACTTTCCTCTGTATTGTTTTCATTTCCGAATCTATGAGTAACTCTACCATAAACTCTATAAGTCTGGCTGATGTATTCCGGGTTATTTATCGGGTTGAATAAAGAATAAGCATTAATAAAGCTATGTCCTCTATCGTAGTTTGCTGAACCTCCTAAAGTAAAGTTGAATTTATCAGTTGGAGAGTAATCAAACTTAGCACTTAAACGTACAGAAGTTTGTTCAACATTTTGTTTAGCAGAAATTTTCTCGAAGTCTCCATCAGAAATATCTCCATCTTCATTAGGATCTAATCTTAAGAACTCAGCATTTCTTAAAGTACCCATCCCTGTTGGAGAAGGTCTTAACGGGTTTAGTTCTAAATTAGCTAAAACGTCATCTTTTACTTTATACATTCCAATCGCAGAAGGCGTTGGATCTTTTTGATGGTTTAATTCCCCTGCAATAAAATATCCTAATACTGGTCTCGTTAACCCTAGTACCGTATCCTCTTTAGAAACTAAAGGACCAGAAACATTGAAACCTAATAAGTTATAGTTAAATGCATCAGTTAACTGAGAAGAAAGAATTTCTATTCCTCCAAATGCTTTTGGTGCAGGACCTCTAGTAGTTACAGAAATAATACCTCCAGTAGCATCTCCATACTGTGCAGGAACCCCTCCAGTAATAACTGTTACCTGTTCAATACCTGAAGTAGGTAAGTTAGAAGAACCTCTTACTTTAATACCATCAATATATACATCCGTAGATCCATTTCTAGAACCTCTTACAGACATAGACCCACTACCATCATCTTCTGAGAACACCCCAGCAGTTGTTGTGGCAATAGCCGAAACCTGTCTTAAAGGAGATACCGCGATATCTTCTCTAGTCTTTGTTCCCCCTGATTTAAAATCAGGGTCAATAAGTGGATTTGAATATGCAACTACCTTTACTTCGTCTAAGGCAACTCCTTCGCTCATTACGAATGGCTTGGCAAATGTGATGTTGTTTGGTTTAACAATCATACCTGTTACCTTTTGAGATTGGTAACCAACAAATGAACATACTAAATCATATGTTCCCGGCTTAACAGGTGATATTGTGAAATTACCGTCAAAATCGGATTGAGCTCCAGTTAATGGAATTCCGTCTTTTTCTACAGTGACAGTAGCAAATGGTAAAGGCTCTCCAGCATCGTCTGTAATAGACCCTTTAATTTTACCATTTTGAGCATAGGCAAACACTGTTAACAGTAGTAAGCCCGCTAATGAGGCAATCTTTCTCAGCATAAATTTAAAATTACGTTAGATAAACTCCGTGCAATAATAAGGAGCGTAAATATAAGTATAATTCCGAGCTCCTTGCAAATTTTTTTGATTGACCATGTCTAACACAAGACATTGCAATCCTTATTTGTTACTGCGCTTTCTTCTTTTCTTTTTAGTTCTACGTCGGAAAATTCTCTCGTACCATGGAGTCTTTTTTCCCTCGTGATTTCGTCTGGCTTTTCGATAAGACTTCTTTATTCTTTTCTTAACAGCCTTCGTTTGTCTTTCATAATGAGCCGTTCTTAAACTATCCGTATTATCACGTTTTGCTTGCTTTTCCTGAAGTGCTTCAACTGCTTTTCGTTCTCTTTTATCTTGAGCAATCAAATTATCAGTAAAAAACATCGTTAGCATGAATATTACTATGATCTTAAATATTTTCATTATGTTTCGATTATGAAGTACCTGACTATCCTCACAATTATAACGTTAATATTAACGGGATGCAAAAATGACCAAATTGGCATACCGTATTACCCAATTAATATTACCATTCATACGGATGACCCGCAATGGATAGGTCTTTCATCTACTGGTGGATGGGAATATGTTGGTGGTGGATCAAAAGGACTGATCGTTTTTAGAATTAGTCCGGATGAGTTTATGGCTTATGAAAGACACTGCGTCTATCAAATTTCTGAAGAATGTAAGATAAGTGTAGATAGTACTGAAATCATAGCTGAAGACATGGAATGCTGTGGCTCGCGATTTAACTTATTTAATGGGAGCGTATTGGAAGGTCCTTCTGCACTACCGCTCCATGCCTACCGAACTCATTTTTCAAATGGCGTTCTACAAATCACTAATTAGTTAAGTCTTGTAATAAAGCGGTTTGGCTTCCTCCGAGAATAATAATCACCTTGATTTGAGGAATCTTACTTCTATAAAGTGTTTTATAATCTAATGAAACACTTACCCCTATATCCTTATATGCTGAGCTTTTCATCATTTTCTTATTGAACCCAGCTAAATTATCATCCACAATACTTTCCGCCATTGACTCATAAGTATGTAATGGGATCAAATTCTCTTCAATTTGATTAAGCTTCGTTCTTTCACCATAAAACAAATGAAGTTTTGACCAAGTATCTCCGCGATGGTAATGAAATTTCTTTCCATTATAATTAATCGCATCCACAGAAGATATGGCAGAGACAATTAAAGTTCCATTATACTTTAACTTCTCGTTTCCCTTAATTCTAATCTCTTTATCAATTCTGGCTTGATATCGCTTTGCTGAATAAAAGTGTCTGCTTTGAAAGGACTCTTGAAACTGATAGGCCACATTTTTCAAAGCTGAATTATCTTCTAATGCGATCTTCTTTCTTTTGTTCAGTTCTTGAACAATACAATCCTCCAAAAGAGTTTTGTTCACTTCCGTTGGATCAAAAACATCACTCGCCAATGTTGCTTGAGCCGAAACTGCAATAGTGGAAAAGATCAGAAAAGTGAAAAACAATTTTACCATACTACAACATCCTTTAAGTCCTTCCCTTCAACATAATCTTTTACCTCGCCATCTTCATAGTTAAAGCTAGCTACGCTGCCATTTTTGAAATGAACTACTACCGTCATATTACTTCCAACAATAGCTATTTGCTCCATACTACACTGGATACTTTTTCCATTCTCACTAATTGATGTAAATGCCTCCACTCTATTCATATCCAATTGCTTTATGCTATCAACTTTTATGTATTCAAACTGTTGATCAAATTCCTTACCAATAACGTAAACCTGATTTAAGTCTAACTGAAATTCATATTGCTCAAGAAGTGGTTGCCTGGTTTTTGTCTGATACTTAGAGATTAACAGTTCTCTAAAATCATTCAGCTCATTATAGTAATCATCTTCATATGATAAGTCCAAAGAATCTAGTTTATGCCACTTCTCTTCCCTCACTGATAAAAGACTTCTGTATTTTCTATATTTGTTTCTATGCCACTTTTGCACCTTCTTGGCATTGGTTAAGGCTAAATTTGGAAGTACGGATAAATTCAAGGTATCAAATCCTCTTGCCATAGTGAAGTCATAATAATCTCCACTTGAAGAAGGTTTTAAGGTAATATCATTCAAATCCAATACATATAAATACAGCGAACTCTTTTTCCTCAATCGTTCAGGTTTGATGTCTGTCAGCTTATACAACTTCTCATAATCTTCAGATTGATTAGTTCCCATATAATTCCACCTTATCCCTTTGTAAGCTCTAAACTCAGAATAAGCCTTGATTCTATTTCCTAAAAGCGGAATATACTTTTCGTTGAAACCATATTCAGGTTCTAAGTAAAAGTGAAAAGGCTTGTTTCTTCTCCCCTTTTTAACTTTCAAGTATACCTGAGAGTGACGGATATTACTTTTTCTTAATGGCTTAGACTCAACAAACTCTTCATAAACATCATCTAACGTGGATGGCTCTTGAGATCTGTAACAAATAAGACTATCTCCTTTTAAGGCAGATTCCAATTCCAAAAGTCCTTCTTTATCATCATAGGTGTAAAGCTTTTTAGATCCTTTTCCATTATACCATTTAACCGAAATAGATTTACCCTCGTTCAAGTGTAATCTTTTCCCCTCTTGAAAAGCTTCTACCATAATGTTTAAATCAGTCGCTATTCCATAATATTTACTGCCCTCAACCGCCATTTGACATTCAATACCGTATTTCAATTGTTCCTTCGCTTTACTCGCTTGATAAACCAACACCTCGACTTCTCCCTCAATGCTGTTATTCTCATCATCCACGAAAGCTTTTTCAGGAATATCCAACAATATATTTTTAGTGATATCTATTACTAATCCCACCTCACCATATACGGTTGCTTCTTTCGGTTGAATTAAATGGTAATACGCAGGCAGTGCATACTTGCTTTTTAAAACATGAGTCGAAGTTGATCTTTCGCTTAACTGTACACTCCTTGTTGACCTCATTTCTTCAAGTCCACTACAATTAACTGCCTCTACGACCCATTTCTCTTTGTTCGGAGCAATGGTTATACCAGACATATTACAGTTCTGAATGATCATTCCTTTCCATTTCTTTGATCTACCAATTCTTAGTGTTCCTGGATTAAACTGACAATCCGATAAATCGATTCGTTCCATGTTTTTTATCGCTGTGAAAGATTGACTTAAACTGCTGATGTCTTTTATAAAGCATGCTGTAAGACTAAGTTGACTCAAACGGATCGATGAAATTCTTGACGGTACTCTCCAAATTACCGATTCGTTTATTCTTAAATGTTTAAGATTTTTCAACTTGGTTAGATTGAAAGGAATATTCTTTAAGCCACACCCACCGATGGTTAGCTCTGTTAACTCAGGACAGTATAAAATCCTTTCAATCATCTGATCCCAAAACACCTTATCCGATAATACGCTAAGACTTGACAGGTTTTTTAAACCGCCCATTCCATCAGGTAAGGTATAAAAGTTACCATCAGATAAATCCAAAGACTCAATTTGCTTCAACTTAATTAAGTCGGTAGGAATTGTATCCCACCCTTTTAGTTCTAACTTTTCCAATGTTAGAAGCTGAGCACAAACCTCTATAGCTCTTACTTTCTCTAAATGCTTATTGTAGCTTAAATTTAAATGACTTAAATGCTTATGCTTCACAAACGCGAAGGATAAAGTATCTAGGTTATTCTTTGAAAGGTTTAATGTTTCTAAACGGATCAAATCATGAAAAGACTTTGGAAGATCGAATAGGTAGTTCCCACTTAGGTTTAACGATTCTAAACTTTTTAATTCAGCTATTGAATTAGGTAGAAATAGCAAAAAGCAATTGGCTAAACTGAGTTTCTTTAAAGATTCTATTTGACTGATCCATTTGAAATTTTCATTAAGATCATGAAAAACATTCCCATCTAAAATCAAATGGTTTAAGTTTTCTAACTGTGCTATGGAAGAATCAAGATGCTCAATGGAGCAATTTGATAAATTCAAATACGTTAGGTTTTTCATCGAAGACCAATCCAATGAGTCTGGAATAGATTGTCCTGACAGGTTTAAAGAATCAACTTTACTTGGATTTAAAACGGCATATCTTAAATCATCGGATGCTGCTAATTGAAGGGAGCAGGCCATTAAAATAATCGATAAAAAAAATACCTTGTACATAAGTGTACAAGGTAAATTTTTATGTTGTTCTATCGTATTGTTAGGCTTTCACTTAATAACAAGAAAGCGTTAATAATAGCGAATTAGTAAGCTCTTTTATTACTTCCTTCCATGTAGTAGATAAATGATCTATTTACCACCTTGTTTCCTCCTGGAGTAGGATAATCTCCTGAGAAATACCAATCTCCTTTATGATCAGGACAAGCAATATGTAATGCATCAATTGACTGATAAACAATCTGAACATCAGCATTAATCCCCACCGGCTTCAGCATATCAGATATTTTATCAGAAACCTCTTCATCCGTAAATGGCTCGTAAATCTTCTTCACGTGATTTACAACATCCTCTTTAGGTAAAAATTCTTGCTCTTTACAAAGTCTGTAAACTTCATCAATAATTCTTTGCATCCCTCTCTCCTTAAGTAATTCTATAGCAGCTCTAAATGCTGCAAAATCACCTAACCTTGCCATATCGATACCATAACAATCAGGGTATCTAATTTGAGGAGCAGAAGAGACAACGACAATTTTCTTAGGTCCTAGACGATCTAGGATTCTCAAAATTGATTGCTTCAATGTTGTTCCTCTTACAATGGAATCATCGATGATAACCAAATTATCTTGTTCAGGCTTGATTACACCATAAGTGATATCGTATACGTGAGCTACAAGATCATCTCTTCCTGAATCTTCAGAAATAAATGTTCTCAACTTAGCATCTTTTATCGCCGCCTTTTCAATTCTTGGTTTCAGAGATAATATTTCTTCTAAAGCTTCATCAGTAACATTAGCCCCTAACTCCAATACTTTAGACTTTTTATATTCTTTCAGGTATTCTTCCATTCCATGAACCATACCATAGAACGAAGACTCCGCTGTATTCGGGATATAAGAGAACACTGTGTTCCTCACATCATAATTTACAGATTCTAATATCTTGTCTTTCAATAAAGCTCCTAAAGCTTTTCTTTCCTTATAGATATCTAAATCAGATCCTCTTGAAAAGTAAATCCTTTCAAAAGAACACTCTAATCTTTTCTTTGGTTCAAGGATTTGAGTTTCATTAACCGTACCATCTCTTTTAATAATTACTG
>CBFIFL010000005.1:0-67804 GCA_965661855.1 Flavobacteriales bacterium | reverse complement strand
ATAAAATGATCGGTAATACTTACGTGCGGAATATCAATGGCAGATGATTTAGGCATGTGACAAGAAGCGCAATTCTCTATTTCATTCACTCCACATATTTTCTCTGCATGACAAGAATTACAAGCAGCATCATAGCTTTTGTAGGAACTTGATTTTACAGACTTATGCGGATTATGACAAGTAATACACGTTAATTGTCCTTTTGTAGGATACAATGAATCAGCGGAAGCTGCAGCCTTGCTCTTAATAAAACAGCTGCTCATCTGTAGCCGATCCACATGGGAAGCCATTATAAATTCATTCGATTGACCTTCATACCTCGGAAGGTAAACCGACATGACATCTTTTAAAGACATTCCAGGAACGAAGTCATAAAAGCTTTTACCTTCTTCTAAAACCGTATTTCCTTGTAGGTGACAGCGCTGACAAATTGAAAACTGTAGATCCAATTCTAACTTACCCGGATTGACAATGGAATAATCAATTTCCTGATTTACATCTACTATTCCACCGTTCTTCTTTTCTTCAACATGTAATCCACCTGGACCATGACAACGTTCACAATTTATTCCTTCTGGTATATTTTTAAACTTGTTGGTACTTCCCTTAACATGCTCTGGATAAGAATTGTGGCAAGACATACACTCTATATCAATCTGCCTGAAAAATCTTGAATTAGAGCCTTTATCAAAACCAGGAGGTAAATCCAACAAGCTATCTTGAACATAAAAAGTAAACGGCATTTGATAAGCGTATCCGTTTCTATTTTGAATATGTGAATTGGTATGGTGTCCTGATCCAATTACATCATCCACTTTCATAAGTAATTGATGAACGGTATCATTCTCCTTCATTCTATATTCTAAGGAATACAAAACCGAGTCTATCCAGAAAATATCGTATTGAAAATCTAAGCTTTCATCCCTTAAGTGAAGTGTGTCATTAACCGGGATTAAACTTTTTCCTTGATGAGCTGATTCATATGACAAGCCCATTCCGGTATGTTTGAATCCGTTAAAATGTTCTTGATGACAAGAAGCACAGGTTTCGATACCAACGTAATAATTATTTGAATCTAAGGAAGCAAAAGTAGTTCTAACCGTCGGCTTTTTACTTGCTTGATCCTGACAAGAAACCAATACAAACAGTAAAATAACGAAGCCAACTAGAGCCTTCATGTTTAGCGATTAAACTTTTGATAAAGTAATACATCTACCCAATTTCCTTCGATATTCTTCCAATCATGAAATGAAGATGTATTTAAGAATCCAGCTTTTTCAAATAGCTGAATACTTTTCTCATTCGTTTCATCAATTTGAGCATGTAATTGATTCAAACGTAAATGCTTGAATGCGTATTCTTCGATCAGAGTCAAAGCTGCAGAAGCTAATCCCTTTCCTCGTGCTCCATCTAAACCGATCAAGACTCCAACACCAGCTCTCATGTTCATAGGATCAAACTCAAATAAGTCTAAGAATCCAACAGCTAAATCAGCTGCCTTATCCATAATAACCAATCTGAGCTGGCGAGTTGCAAAGATGTCGTAATGGGCCGTTTCCATGTATTCCTTTAATACCCCTTCCGAAAGCGGTTGAATCATGTTACTTACAGGCCAATTGATTGTGTCGTTTTCCCATTGGTAAAGAACTTCAATATCCTTTTCCTCCAATGCTCTTAGCTTAACTAAATCATTCTCCAATAACTGCATACTTCTTTTGAACTTTTAAAATTCCGTTTACAATATCTTCTTTAGAATAAACATCTACATGAAACTCATTATCGAAAACCGGTAGTAATACAGAAGAATAAGATGAAATGTGATTTGCTTCTAGTAAAGGAAGTAAATCAAATATTTTTTCTACACCTGATACATCAATATCAGTGGTATGATGAATAAACGAATTGATTGGATCTAAACAAGTAGGGCCTCCAATTTTAACCTGAGGATAGAGTTCAATGTGATCTTTAAGAACTTCGATACTTTCTTGATTATAGTTCAAGTTTTTCAGCTCGATAAATAAAGATGGAATATTTTTACTCTCAATTAAATTAAGATATACCGAAACATCTTTATCTATTGTTGAACCTTTCACAGAAATACCCATAACTTTCCCATCAATACTCATCACAAAATGAGGTGGTCGTTTATGTGCATTTAGCATCCAAATAAATACTCCTGATTGAATATTATTTGGCACTCCTTTATGAACTGCTGTAAAAATATGTTTAGACGTCAATTTCCCCATTAAATACAAACTCCGCTGGTCCTGTCAAATATACATCAATAAAGCCATCCTTTTGTTTATCAAAAGAGACAGCAAGATTTCCACCTAGGGCATTAACCTTTACTTGGCTATCCTTTATCCATCCTTGATGATTAGCAACAATAGCAGCAGCTGTAACTCCTGTTCCACAAGCAAGTGTTTCATCTTCAACTCCTCGTTCATAAGTACGAATCGCTATATGATCAGACTTTAATTGAATAAAGTTCACGTTGGTTCCTTCGTCTTTGAAAAAATCACCGTATCTAATTTTCCTGGCCTCTTCTACTAAATCCATCTTCGAGATGTCCTCTTTTAATACAACTACGTGAGGTGAACCTGTATCTAAAAACTGCTCATTGTCTTTAACAGTTGGCAATGCAGTGTTAGTCATTTTTAATTCAACCAAACCGTTAGATAAAATTTGACCATCATGATCTCCGTCAATAGCGACAAAATGACAGCTGTTACTTATAACTCCAACTTGTTGAGCAAACTTTATTAAACATCTACCGCCATTACCACACATGGTACTTTCGTTTCCATCAGAATTAAAATAGACCATTTTAAAATCATGGTCTTTAGCATGCTCCAAAAACATTAAACCATCAGCACCTATACCGAACCTTCTGTCACAAAGACTTTCAATTTGCTTCGCTGTCAAAGTTATTTTCTCATCACGATTATCGATGATGATAAAATCATTTCCGGCTCCCTGATATTTTGAAAATTTAATACTTGGCATTCTATTTGAAGATGTATTTTCAAAATTAACACTTTTTAACCGGGCATTGGATAACAGATACGCGACTTGTGCGTTAACTTAATTATAAAAACAAAATAATATGAAAAAGTCATTAGGAACAATAGCAATTGCAATAGCAGGCGGAATTGTGGCTTTAGGTTCTTATAAACTCTTAGAGAATTCACCACAAGAACAAATAATAAGAGAGGTTGTAAAAATGCCAAGTCATCAGGTTTCTCACACTTCTACTACATCGCTTCCAAGTTTTGTACAGGCGTCTAAGTCTTCTATTGATGCAGTGGTGCATATAAAGACTATCGGAAAAGGTCAGGTGAAACAGCAAATGGATCCTTTCAACTTCTTTTTTGGTCCGGGCGGACAAGGAATGCAACCTAAGCGAGAAGTTCAAGGTAGTGGATCGGGAGTTATATTAAGTTCAGATGGATACATTGTAACAAACAATCACGTAATCAAAGGAGCTAATGAGATTGAAGTCGTTTTAAACGATAGAAGAACATATAAAGGTGCCGTTATTGGAACAGATCCAAGTACGGATATAGCACTAATCAAAATTGACGAGGCAAATTTACCTTTCATTCCGATGGGAAATTCAGATGCAATAAGTGTTGGAGAATGGGTTTTAGCCGTTGGTAATCCATTTAACTTGACATCAACAGTCACTGCAGGAATTGTAAGTGCCAAAGGAAGAAACATTAACATTTTACAAAACCAATTCGCCATTGAATCTTTTATTCAAACAGATGCTGCAGTGAATCCAGGAAATAGTGGAGGTGCTTTAGTTACCCAAAATGGTGAATTAGTCGGGATCAATACAGCTATAGCATCAACTACGGGTGCATATGCTGGATATTCTTTCGCTGTACCGGTTAACATGGTTCGAAAGATTACAGATGATTTGAAATCGTTCGGAACTGTACAAAGAGCTTTTATTGGAATTCAAATTGCAGAAGTTTCAGAAAGCGTGGCTGAAGACAATAGCATGGCAGACAGAAATGGAGTTATGGTTGCAGCAATTGCTGAAAATGGAGCAGCTGCTGAAGCTGGATTGAAAGAAGGAGATGTTATTACGCATATCGAAAACATCAAAGTGAATACGATTCCTAAACTGCAAGAAATTGTAAGTGGATTTAGACCGGGAGATAAACTAGGAGTTAAGATTCTTCGCGAAGGAAAAATGGAAGAATTTTCATTGACGCTTAAAAACAAAAACGGAAGTACTGCTATGATAAAGGCTGAAGCAACTGTGTTAGGTGCTACATTGGCTGAAATAGACGAAGAGACTAAAGAAAGATTAAACATTAGTGAAGGTGTTATCATTGAAAGTATTTCTTCTGGAGCACTTATGAATCAAGGAATCAAGTCTGGTTTTATAATTACCAAAATTGATAATGAAGAAGTGAGTAGTGCTAAGGAGGTTGAAAACATTCTTAACACCAAAAAAGGAGGCGTATTGATTGAAGGTTATTATACGAACGGCACGAAAGCATTTTATGGCTTTGGATTATAGTAGTTAAAAGAATTGTTTTGTGTGAGGACATATAACGAGGTTAGGTTAGGTTTGAAAGGGCTTGTCTTTTATAAGACAGGCTCTTTTTGTTTAATGTCAAGTCGTAGACAATATCAATCACTTTGTTGCACGATATTGCGAACAAATGAACTATACACTTTATACTCAAAACTTTTGCAAGGCCTGTGATCAGATAATTGATCACCTGCAACTTGTTGGCTTAGAGTTTGAAGTAGTCAACATTGATGAAACCCCTAAAGCTTGTCCAGAAGACTTGTTTATAATTCCAGCTCTTTACAAGCAATTAGAGCTTAAGGCATATGGAAAAGATATAATCAGAGTGTTCAATGTATAAAGCGGAATTATTGGATCTAAGTAAAAACTTAATCGGTCAGGTTAGGTCTAAGTCTTCTCATCAACCATTCTTGAAACAATTGTGTAGTGTCGAATTGACTGATTTACTGCGTTTGACTTCTGATAGTGAAAAGCTATCCTTCTGGATTAATATTTATAATGCGCATAGTTTAATTCTTCAAGAACGTTTTAAACCGAATCTGCAAAATCGGATTGCTCGAAAACGATTCTTTACAAAAAAAGAGATCCGATTTTTAGACCTCGATCTTAGTCTAGATGATATTGAACACAAAATCATTCGTCAAAACCGAATCTGGTGGTCTTTCGGTTATTTGAAAAATCCATTCCCAAAACGGTTCTTTAAAAAGTTAATGGTTCAGCAATTTGATCCCAGAATTCATTTTGCTTTAAATTGTGGTGCTAGTTCATGTCCTCCCGTCCGACATTATTCTGAGGATAAAGTGTTTGAACAATTAGACCTTGCAACTAAAGCCTTCATACTCGGCAACTCCTCCATTTCAAACCAGCAGACACTGGAGACTAGTTCGATATTCAAATGGTACAAGGGAGATTTTTCCGGCAGAAAAGGCATCATATCCATTCATAAGCAATTTCTACAGAGCACTGATAACCAAATAGATAAAGTATACTTTCTGCCGTACGAATGGACATAGGGTTCGAGTAAATTTGAAATTTATTGAAAAACTTAACACAAGTAATAGTTTCTATTTCAGGCTCCTAACTTACCTTTGTACAAAATTCTGGTATGAAAATAATCGCGGTATATAATATAAAGGGAGGAGTTGGTAAAACAGCTACTTCTGTAAATATGGCTTACACTATTGCCAAAGATGGTTTCAATACGCTTATTGTGGATTTAGATCCCCAAGGAGCAAGTACATATTACTTCAAAGCTGAGCCTAAACTGAAAGGTAAGTCAAAGAAGATATTAAGTGCTAAAAAAGATATTTCTGAATCAATTGTAACAACAGATTACACTAACCTTGACATACTTCCTGCTGATCCCAGTTATAGAAAAATCGATTTTATCATTGATGATTTGAAAGGTGGAGACAAATGGCTGAAGAAAATTCTGAAGCCAGTAAAAAAAGCTTATGACTATGTGATTTTAGATTGTCCTCCAAATGTGACTAATCTATCTGAAAATGTATTTAGAAACTCTGATTTGGTTTTGGTACCTGTTGTTCCTACTATTCTTTCTGTTAGAACTTTTGATCAAATGTTAGCGTTTTTCCAGGAAGAAAAAATTGACTATAATAAAATCATCCCTTTCTTCTCTATGGTGGAGAAAAGAAAAAACATGCATAACCGTATTATGAATGAGTTTTTGGAAAAGAACTCGAATACTATCAACGTTGGTATTCCATATTTATCCTTGATTGAAAAAATGGGAGAATACCGTTCACCTGTTACACACAAATACCCATATTACGAAGCTTCATTCTGTTATAAGAAACTATGGAAAGAACTGAAAACGAAAATAGCATAGAAGAGATTTCTAAGCCTGAAAATCAAATATTAGATACGCTTAATCAACTATCCATTGAATTCGATGATGCATTTAACGCATTCGAGCGAGAAGGTAAAAAGATTAAGAAATCTCGAGTTAGCGTTAAAAAGGTTAGAACTTATTTACGATTAGCTGAATTCATTTTCCCGGAGGATTTCTCTTACGACACGTTTAACAAAGAGATCAAGCCTTTCTTTCAAAAAGCTGGACAGCTGCGTGATATTAAACTTCAGATTAAATTTTTTCAAAAAGATCCTTTTTTCCAAAGAGAGAAATTGACTGACTACATCAGTCATTTAGAGTCTAATCTTTTATCAGCGGAAGACGATATAGAGTGCATTGACATTTCACCAATCAAAGAATTAATAAAGAACGAGTTAAATAAAATAATAGAGAAGTTCTCAGAGTTAGAACCTTCTTTCATTAACTATAAAACAGCTCATTATTTAGCAGCTCAAGAAAATCAGTACGAACTTCTTTTGAGCAAGATTATCATAGAGGATGATATTCATGAAGTGAGAAAATTGCTAAAGCATATTTTTTTCATGAGTGAAACATTCCAACTAAGCATCTTTAACCAAAACCTGAGCTCACAGAAAGATCGGTTGAAAAAGATTGGTGATTGGAATGATATGGTGGTGCGAATCGAGCATTTGCATGACTTCCTAGTAGATAATATAGGTAACGTAAGTAATATGCGAATTTACACGCTGTACTTGAACAAAGAGAAAAGAGCAGCTAACGACTTGATTCTTGAGGTACTTGGTGAAAGTATTTTATCAAATTACTTTACAGTTTAATGTTGAAAACAAATTAGCGTTTTAGAATCTTTAGCCTGTTTGCTTCGTAGATTGATATAGATAAAATCAGAAGCTATGGCTAAGAAAACAAAGAAAATTTTCGTTTTAGATACATCAGTGATCATATTTGATCACGATGCAATTAAGAATTTTCAACTTCACGATATTACCATCCCAATCGTCGTTCTTGAAGAGCTAGATAACTTTAAAAAAGGACACGATTTAAAAAACTTCGCCGCTAGAGAATTCTCTAGATTCGTGGATAAACAATCAGAAGGTCATTCATTACAAGAATGGATTCCAATCGGAAAGAATAAAGGGCACTTTACTATTGTAATGAACATGCCTACCCTAACAGATGCAATTGCTGAATTTGGAGAAGACAAGGCTGATCATCGAATTTTAAATGCTGCTATCTACATGATGGAACAGCATCCTGAACGAGATGTTGTATTGGTATCAAAGGACATCAACTTAAGAATTAAAGCGAAATCATTAGGAGTAAAATCAGAAGATTACGAAACAGGAAAAATCAAAGGTTTAGAACCTGATAAAAAAGCAATTACAAAAGGAGTGATTGATAATTTCCATGAAGAAACTATCAATAAACTTTATGAGAATGAAGAAGTTTCTTTAGACGAAATAAAAGCTGATTTTAATCCGGAGAGTAATGCTTATTACATTCTGAAAAATGGTCAAAAATCAGTTCTTTCCTACTTCGAAGCTGAAAGTCAAAAATTGGTTAAGCTGAGTAAAGAAAATGCTTTCAAAATAAAACCTAAGAATGCTGAGCAAGCTTTTGCTCTTCATGCATTAATGAATGATAAAGTTAAACTGGTAACAATCCAAGGGGTTGCTGGTACAGGTAAAACTTTACTTTCTTTGGCTGGAGCTCTTGAACAGAGAAGGCATTATCATCAGATCTTTTTAGCTCGACCTGTAGTTCCTTTAGGAAATAAGGATATTGGTTATTTACCAGGTGATGTAAAATCAAAGCTTAATCCTTATATGGAACCTTTATGGGATAACCTGAAATTCATAAAGAGTCAATACCGTATTCAAGACAAAGAATACAAGCAAATTGAGGAGATGGTAAGCCAAGAAAAACTTCTCGTTACTCCATTAGCCTATATTAGAGGACGTAGTTTAAGCAACATTTTCTTTATTATTGATGAAGCTCAAAACTTAACACCGCATGAGGTTAAGACAATTATATCTAGAGCAGGTGACAACACTAAAATCATTTTCACTGGAGATGTATTCCAGATTGATACACCATACTTAGACGCTGAATCAAACGGTTTGGCTTACTTAATTGATAGATTGAAAGGAAACAATCTATATGCTCATATCACTCTTGAAAAAGGAGAAAGATCAGAATTAGCAAACCTTGCTAATGAATTCTTATAAAATATAGAAGACTTCTTATTTCCCGGTTTACTTAATGTATTCCGGGTGAGGAGTTAGATGAATATCTCTTGCAATTTCAGGCTTATAATAAACCCTACTTTGAATATTATAGGTCTCTTCGTAATCCTCGAACCCAACATTTTTAATTTTCAATTGATAAATTCCAGGAGGAAGTATGATTACATACCTTCCACTTTTTTGATTCGGCTTATAACTTCCATACAGCTCATTTGTTTTCTTATCATAAACTCTAATATCATTAAGTGTAACTGGAGCATAATAGTCAATTCGCTTATTTGTAGCCTTAATTTCAAGCTGTTTTAGAGCGATTAAGCTATCTCTTCTTGCTGAACTATCCAATTGTGCCATTTTCTTAACGTGAGCCTCTAACCTTTTAACTTGAGTCTTAAGCGAATCTGAAAGTTTTTCTAACGCAACATCAGATTTGATTAAGCCATTGATCACAGTTAGCTTTCTGTCCTTTTCTAAGAAATCAACTCTATAAATATCATAGTCTCCATAACTATCGCCTCTGTACTGAGCTACGTAGGCATATTTCCCATTATCGTTGAAACTAATACTGTAGTCATCATAAACGGTATTCAATGGATAACCTAAATTCTCTGGTACCTTCCATCGATTCGTCCATTTATCAAAGCTCGTCTTAAACAAATCATATCCTCCCATCGAGGTATGTCCTTCAGAAGCGAAGTACAATACATTGTCCTCAGAAGAGAATGATGGATAATTATCATTGAATGGAGTGTTCACCTCTGGACCTAGATTAATTGCTTCTCCCCATTTTCTGTTAGGTAATCTTTTCGATATGTATAAATCACTTCCTCCATAACCTCCTGGTCGTGTTGACGAGAAAACTAAGAATTCACCATCATTAGTAATAGCTGCTGCAGCTTCACTATTGGAAGTATTGACACTGCTTAATTTAACCGGTTTAGAAAAGGATCTATCTTTTGCCTGAGCTTTTGAACAAATACTTAAATCTTGAGTCCCGAAGTTATTCGTACTATAGATCAAATGCATATTATTTCTAGATATTCCTGCTAATTCTTCTGGATTTTCCGTATTGATAAAAGGAGATATTCCCTTAGCTCTTCTCCAACCGCCGTTTAGTTTGGCTTTTGATGTGAATACATCAGATACTGTTTGACCATCAAAATCGAAGTAACGCCCTGATGTTCCAATTCTTTTTGTTGTGAAAACAACCTCAGCTTCATTTGCAGCTACGTAAGGAAGGTAATCCTTCATTTCTGAATTGACTGCCTTACCCATGTTTTCAAAAGTAACCGACAATGGAAACTTCATCATCTCCTTAGCATTCAAAGAGAACTTAATAAACTTGTCAACTATAACAGAGTCTTTTTCAGTCTCTTTACTGAATCGCTCATACATAGCAATTGCTTTATCAAACATGTGATTCTGATGATAAGCTATACCTAGTTCAAACAAAGCTTTTTCTTCGTATTCACCACCATTAACAACAAACTCCAAATGCTCTATAGCCTTCTTCTTGTTTCTAAACGTGTTATTGTAACATACACCTAACTGATATCTATATTCTAGTTTATTAGGCTTTTTGGCATGAAGAATCAATAGTTCTTCTAAAGCAAACTCAAAATTTCCATACTTGAAATACTCGTCTGCTAATCCTTTATCTCCAAGGAATTCTGGCTTTTGTTGAGCGAAAGTAAATGAAAAGCAAGCTATGATTAATATGAGGACTAATTTCATAAGCTAAAAAGACGGACAAGCCCTCTTAATAATTATTTCTGTAAGTTCTTCGGTACGTCGATTTTCTTAACGATATCTTTCTTTCCGTCAGACTCAGTGATCTTCAATTCAATTCTTCTGTTCATCGCTCTTCCCTCTTCGTTATCAGAACCATCTATGTTCGTATTGATAGCAATAGGCTGTGTTTCACCATAACCTACACCAACCATTCTATCTCCATCAACACCTCTATCTGTAAGGTATTTAACAACAGCCAAGGCTCTTTTCTGAGATAATTTTTGATTGTAATTATCAGAACCTTTTGAATCCGTATGTCCTGAAATCTCTATTTTAACAGAAGGATTTTTTTGCATTAATCTTTCCAACTTAGCTAACTCAACTCTAGAGTTCTCAGTTATTTCATCTCTATCAAATTCAAAGAATATATTATTTAAAATAATTTTCTCCCCAGCTTTAATTGGAGCCAATTCAACAGGCTTATCTACTTCCGCATAAACAGTACTCTTAGGAATCAATAAGTTATCTGATTCAAACAAGTAACCTTCAGCTTCATAAGAAACATTGTAATCTTTACCAGGAGGCAGAATGAATAGGTATTTTCCAGTTTTAGAATTAGGCCTGTAAATCCCAATAATCTCACCAGACTTATTATCAGTTACTGTAATAGTAGCATCATCTGGAACTGTTTTTGTACTATCACCTAAACTAAATGTCCCAGTCATGATGGTTAATGCAGCAGCTGGTTGCTTCTTCATTGTAATCATATACAAATCAACACCTCCTTGATTCTCTTTTCCTTTAGCAGAAGCATAATACGCTCTCTGTGCGTCAGTTGAAGTAACATAGAATACATCGTCATCCGTTGTGTTAATAGGATATCCAACGTTCTCAGGTTTAGTCCAGTTTAAATCTGAATCCATAAACGTTGAAACGAAAATATCAAATCCACCCATCGTCTCATGTCCTTTTGAAGAGAAGAATAATGAAACTCCATCAGGGTGCATGAATGGTGATCTATCATCGTATTTAGTATTAATGGTTGGTCCTAAGTTCTGAGCTAAACTCCACTCCCCATTAGGAAGCTTCTTTACTCTGTAAATGTCAAGACCTCCATAACCACCTTTTCTATCAGATGTGAAGTAAATTGTATTACCATCAGCTGAGAATACAGCATGAGTCTCTTGAGATCTAGTGTTAATTGTTGGTCCCATTTTCACTGGAGTAGTCCATTTATCACCATCAAGCTTTGAGAAGTAGATATTTCCATCACCTTCATCATCTCTATAAATCAATAACTGAGAACCATCAACACTTAATCCGATTGTTGCTTCGTGGTTTACCGTATTAATTTTGTCAGAGATTTTCTGAGGCTTCATCCAATTTCCTTCAACTTTATTTGAAATATAAATATCCTCTCTGTACGATCCATCCAGTAATCTATTACTTTCTCCACCAGTAGATCCTTTTCTTCTTGAAGTAAATATGATCGTTTTTTCATCAGCTGAAATCACTGGAGCGTATTCAGGAAAAGATGAGTTTAATGCAGTTAAAGGCTCTATCTGAATGTCCCTTGGATATGCCATTAAATTCTTAGCCGTTTCAACAATCCCTTTATATCTTTTCACATCAGCTTTTGCTTCTAACTTAACGTTATCACTCATCACTTCGCTGCTATCAACCAAAGTCTCGTATTTACTATATGCTTCTATAGCTTTATCAAACTCATTTAAAATATGATACGTTTGTCCTAATCTGAAATAAGTATCAATTGGAGCTTTGTCCTCTTTCTTTGAAATAGGGTCGTAATCATAAGTTAGTTTAGTACCCGCTTTTTCAAAGAAGTTTGCTGCTTTTACTTTATCTCCTTCCGAATCTAGGAAATAACAGGTTGCAATTTTAAACTGAACATTACCATTCTCAGGAGACATTTCTAAAAGTCTCTTGTAACTATCTAATGCACTTTTGAAATCATCATCAGCATAATAAC
This sequence comes from Flavobacteriales bacterium, assembly GCA_965661855.1. Classification (GTDB taxonomy): domain Bacteria; phylum Bacteroidota; class Bacteroidia; order Flavobacteriales_C; family CBFIFL01; genus CBFIFL01. Next base: position 55,439 of record CBFIFL010000005.1, on the reverse strand, counting down.
CTTCAGCCTCATCCCAAACATTCTTAAAACTCTGAGCGTTCAAACTCATTGCTCCTAATAAAAAACTTAGAATTATTAAATAACTTTTCATATTCCCTTTTTGCTTAACTAACCTATTCATCGCCTAACATTTTTGATTCATCTACATAAATGCAAAGACCATGCTAAACTTTATATTCCGCTAAAAGTAATGATTTTGAACGAAACCTAAAACTGTTCAACACATTAATCCCTACTCATAAAAATTCGAATTACATACCATAACAATAGCATGAAACTAGCGAACAATCCTAATGATGCCCCAACGTAATAATCTGTTGGGTAAGTTTTAAATATTTTTGACGTCTCAAATAAGATTGATCCAGCCGCTAATAGCACCATTCCAACTGAAAACCAAAGTCCTAAATCAAAACCGAATATTAAACCAATTACAATTAAGCCCATTGCTAGAAAACCTCCAACCATTAATATGGATCTAAGGAATGAAAAGTCTTTTCCTGTCGTTATAACAACTGCGGTTAAACCAGTAAATAGAGCAACAGTCATTCCTCCTGCTTTCAACAAAATACTTGCCCCATCTATCTGTGTTAAAGCAATCATCAACAGTGGAGTAAAAATAATAGCCTCAATAACTACATATAGCCCTAGTCCAGCATACTGAATATTTCGATTTGAATTAAATGCAAAATTATTTGCCATCCATGCTCCTACCATAACTAATCCAAGAACAGATAACCAGCCATAAGATGCTGACAAGATACTTATCCACATATCCTGCACTAATACTGAGGATAGCATAAAATATTCCACTACTAAGAATGCTAATATTGCACCCAATAAGTGTAAGTAAGTTTTCTTAATAAAAGTGGCTCTTTCTGCATCTGTATTTGCAAAGTGAACATTTAAATTATCGAACGATTGATTTTCCATTTTTATCTGTTTTAGTAGGACTAATTTAGTGATAATAGACAAGAACAAAGCAATTTTATAGCACTTCATCTTATCATATCGACATTTTAAGTTTTTTTTAATGTTATCGCCTTTTTCTATGATTATCATTGTAGTCCAATCCTATAACAATGAAAAACTTAGTCTTTTCTTTCCTCTTATTATCATGCCGTTTCTTGATGGGGCAATCTTACACTATCAGTGGATACCTTCAGGATATTAAGAATGGAGAATCTATAATTGGTGCTGCTATATATGATAAGGATAATCCAAGTACTGGTGGCGTAAGTAATATTTATGGATTTTATTCCATATCACTTCCTGCCGGTAAACACACTATCGTTTATGAGTCAATTGGATTTAGCGCTACTGAAAAGGAAATAGACCTGCAATCTGATTTAAGTTTAAATATTGAATTAATTGAATCAGCAATCAAACTGGCTGAAGTAAACATAACAGAAGATATTCCTGATAAAAATACTCAGTCCACTAAAATGTCGACCATTGAACTGAAGGCTAAAAAAATGAAGGAGCTTCCTGCTTTAATGGGGGAAGTCGATATTTTGAAAACCATCCAACTTTTACCTGGTGTTCAATCTTCTGGAGAAGGTAATGCAGGGTTCTATGTAAGAGGTGGTGGACCGGATCAGAACTTAATTCTTTTAGATGAAGCAGTTGTTTATAATGCGGCTCATTTATTTGGTTTCTTCTCTGTTTTTAACGCAGACGCGGTTAAAGATGTTGAAATCATTAAAGGTGGCATGCCGGCTCAATATGGTGGTCGATTATCTTCTGTATTAAACATTAGCATGAATGAAGGGAACTCTAAGAGATATCAAGTTGATGGTGGTATTGGATTAATCTCTTCTCGACTTACTGTTCAGGGTCCTATCAAAAAAGACACTTCAAGTTTTATCATTTCAGGAAGAAGAACTTATATCGATATTTTAATGAGACCGTTTCTTAAAAACAATGAATCCTTTAGCGGAACAGGTTATTACTTCTATGATTTAAACACAAAGTGGAATTACAAATTCTCTAATAAAGATAGACTGTACTTGAGTGGATATTTTGGAAAAGATGTTTTTGACTTTGGCTCTGCTTTATCCGATTTCAATATTTCTATTCCATGGGGAAATGCAACCGGATCTTTAAGGTGGAATCACCTTTTCTCAGATAAACTATTCATGAATACATCCCTAGTTTACTCTGATTACAACTTTGCCTTTGATGCTGGTAATGAAGATTTCAGATTTAAACTATTTTCAGGAATTACCGATTACACTGCTAAATCAGATTTTTCTTACTTCGGAAAAAAACACAACATTAAGTGGGGGCTAAATGCTATCTATCACGTTTTTGTTCCAAACAATTTAGAAGCAGAAGCCGGAGGTATTGAATTCGGATCTGGGGAAGTATTTACCCAACAGGGTATCGAAGGAGGTGTTTATTTTCAAGATGATTGGGAAATAAATTCTAGATGGAGTGTTAACTATGGGTTAAGATACTCATGGTATGACAACAGAGGTCCTTTCAAAAGGTTTGAGAAGAACGAAATAGGAATCACTATAGATACTATCAGTTATGGAAACTTTGAGCACATCAACTTTCATAACGGATTAGAGCCAAGAGCATCTGTTAAATACGGTATTAATGAAAATACTTCATTAAAGGGTTCATTTACCCGTAACTATCAATACGTTCATATGGCAACCTTAACAGGTAACTCTTTACCTACTGATGTTTGGGTTCCTAGTTCTGAAGTAGTAAAACCGCAAGAAGCTACTCAATATGCGATTGGATATTTTCAGAACTTTCTTGATAACAAATTCGAATCTTCTGTTGAAGTATACTACAAGGACATGAATAACTTGATTGAATTTGCAGAAGGAGCACAACCTCAAGACGGAGTTAATGACAATACCGATAATTCATTTGTATTTGGAGACGGATGGTCTTATGGAGCTGAGTTTTTCATAAAAAAGAGGACAGGAGATTTAACCGGTTGGATTGGTTATACGTGGTCTAAAACAGAAAGATTGTTTCCTGATATTAATCAAGGAAAAGTTTATCCCGTAATTTATGATAGAAGACATGACCTTAGTGTTGTATTGTCTTATGCTATCAACGACAGAATGACCTTAGCCGGTACTTTCATTTATGCCACTGGAAACGCTATCACTGTGCCTTTAGGGCTTTATGTAATCGATGGAACGCTGGTTCGTCAGCAGTCTGAACGAAACTCGTTTAGAATCAAACCTTATCACAGAGCAGATATCTCATTGACCATAAAAGGAAAGGAAAGCAAGAAGTTTAAATCAAGTTGGAATTTCTCGATTTACAATCTATACAATAGGCAAAATGTATATTTCTACAACTTCACTAGTGAAGGAAGTATCATTAACTTGCCTATGACAGGAGCAACAGAGCAAGTTTCATTATTCCCAATTCTTCCAAGTGTTACCTGGAACTTTAATTTTTAGAACATGAAAAATACTTTAGCATATTTTATTGGTTTAATTCTATTAACCTCTTGTACACAAGAAATTATTCTTGAGCTTCCTGAGATGGAATCACAAATAGTTGTAGAAGGTTATATAGAAACGGGGTCAGCTCCTTATGTTTCTTTGACTAGGTCAATTCCTTTTTACCAAACAATAGATGAGAATAGTTTGGCAGAACAGCTTGTTACTAATGCTGATTTGGTTACAGTCAGTGATTATAATGGGAATACAGATACTTTGACATTAAAGTTAGTCGCTGAATATCCTTTCTTTAAATATGAGGCAACAAATCCGACTATAATTGGTCAGGAAAGAAATAGATACGATTTAAGAATTGAAGTGGAAGGACAAGTGTTAACCTCCTCTACTTGGATTCCAGAAATCATTCAACTAGATAGCACTTGGTTTGAATTAGAAATAGATGAAGACACTATGCAACTTGGAACAATTCATGCCAATCTTTCAGACCCTGATACGCTAGGTAACTATTATAAGTTTTACAGTAAAAGAATTGGAGAGGACACTCGCTTTATATCTCCCGCAGGATCAACAGTAGATGATAGATTAGTAAACGGTGAAAGTTTCCCGTTCTTCTATTTTAGAAGTGAGGATCCTTTAGATCCTGATACTACTCTTGCTCCAAACGATCCAAGATCTTTTTATTGGGAAGTTGGTGATCAAGTAGTAGTGAAGTATTCTACAATGGATTATAATTCGTATCAATTTTGGCTTACAAAAGAAGCTGATGAACAAAGTGGAGGTAGTCCTTTTTCAGCCCCTGTTACAACTGTTTCCAATATCAATGGTGGATTAGGTATTTGGGGTGGATTTGGTGTCTCTATTGACACCGTAAATTGTACTATTGATTAAACTCTTTGGTAAGTCCAGGCTAAAAACCTACTTATTTTATTTCCTGTTGTCATTTCGACTACCCTGAAGTCTCTTGGTTTTGAATTCTTCAACTGCCTTAAAATAGGTCTTAAGTTATCTTTTCTTGAAACCAGAGTTGTAAACCATTTTACCTGAGACCTAAATTCTTTGCTTTCTACAATTAACTTAAGAATGAAAGCTACCTCTCCTCCTGGATACCATAACTCATTAAATACCCCTCCGAAATTGAAGTTTTCTGTTTGACTAATCTTAAGGTTTCTATTCTTTCTTTGATTGGCTTTTAAAGCTTCCTCCTGACTCTTATGAAATGGAGGATTGCATACGGAAACATCAAACTTATCATCTGGATTAATGATTCCCTTAAACACATGATTAGAATGCTCTTGCTTTCTTAAGTCTACATCAAAGTCATTATCCCTTGCAATCGATTCTGCGTGCGCTAAAGAACTTACATCAATATCTGAAGCCGATACCGACCATTTCAAATACTGCGTAGCTACAATCGGGTATACCAAGCTTGCCCCACATCCGACATCTAACAAATTCACTTGTTCCTTACCTACTAGATCATTCACGTAAAGTAAATAATCCATTCTGCTCGGAACAGGAGGACAAAGCTGTCCTTTAGGAATACTCCAATCCGTATCAAAGTAGGTTTTAAAAAGACCTGTGTTCAAAGCTAAAACCGCCTTTGAATTCGAAAAATCTATCGTTTCGATACCGTGTTTATTGATATGAATAAACTCAGCCAATGCTGAATATTTCGCCTTTATCTTTTGTAAATCGTATCGATCTTTAAATGGATTCTTTGGATGCATATGGTATAAATAAAAAAAGCGACCATTTTCATGATCGCTTTCAAATATCTTAATTAAATCTTAAGCTTCTGCAGTTGGACCTCCAAATCCCATTGGAATTCCACCTGGCTGGTCTAAATCTTTAATCTTTCCGTTAACGGACTCAAATTTTGAGATATTATCTTGAAGTGCCTTCATTAGTCTTTTAGCATGCTGCGGGTTCATTAAAACTCTAGACTTAACTTTAGCTTTAGGAACACCTGGCATAATTCTAACAAAGTCTAACACAAACTCTGAACTCGAATGTGTGATGATCGCCAAGTTCGAGTATTCTCCCTCGGCGATTTCTTCACTTAATTCTATATTCAGTTGATTCTGATTATTTAGATTTTCATCACTCATAATTCCTAATCACTAGTCGTTTGACGTCATTGCATCATAATCTCCTTGAGATCCTACAACAATCTTGTCGTATTCTCTCATACCCGTTCCTGCTGGAATCTTATGTCCAACAATAACGTTTTCTTTCAATCCTTCTAAGTAATCAACTTTACCACCTACAGCAGCTTCATTTAATACTTTAGTCGTTTCTTGGAAAGAAGCGGCAGAGATGAAACTCTTCGTTTGTAACGATGCTCTTGTAATACCTTGTAAGATTGGAGTAGACGTAGCAGTAATTGCTTCTCTTGCTTCAACTTGAGCTTTATCCTTTCTCTTTAAAACAGAATTCTCATCTCTCAGTTTTCTTTGAGTAATGATTTGTCCTCTCTTTAAGCTTTCAGATTCCCCAGCTTCAACAACCACCATCTTACCAAACAACTCATCATTCACTTCCATGAAGTCAGTTTTGTTCGTGATATCCTTTTCAAGGAATCTTGTATCTCCAGCATCTTCAATAACCACTTTTCTCATCATCTGACGAACGATTACCTCAAAATGCTTATCATTAATCTTCACCCCTTGTAAACGGTAAACCTCTTGGATTTCATTTACAATATATTCTTGAACAGCAGTTGGTCCCATGATCTTAAGAATATCCTTAGGAGTAATAGCTCCATCAGATAATGGCATACCAGCTCTTACGAAATCATTCTCTTGAACTAGAATATGCTTAGATAATGGAATTAAGTACTTCTTCTTTTGTCCTAATCTAGTTTCAACAGTAACTTCTCTGTTACCTCTCTTGATTTTTCCAAAAGAAACGATTCCATCAACTTCAGATACAACAGCAGGATTTGAAGGGTTTCTTGCCTCGAATAACTCCGTTACTCTTGGTAGACCTCCAGTAATATCCCCTGTTTTACCAGCTGTTCTAGGTATTTTAACTAAAGCCTTACCAGCTTCAATCTTATCACCGTCATTTACATTAATGTGAGCTCCTACAGGAATTGAATAAGATCTAATTACTTCACCTTTCTTATCTAATACTCTAATAATTGGGTTTGTCTTCTTATCTCTTCTTTCTGTAACTACTTTCTCTTCAAAACCAGTTTGCTCATCGACTTCAATTTTGTAAGTAATACCTTCCTCAATACTTTCAAATTCAATTTTACCTTCGAATTCTGAAATGATCACGGCATTATATGGATCCCACTTACAAATATCAGCACCTTTCTTAATTGCTTTTCCTGGCTTAACAAATAATGTTGCTCCGTAAGGAATATGAGCTGTTGCTAATACAATACTAGTCTTCTTATCTAAAATTCTCATTTCAGCAGAACGACCAATTACGATTTCAGAGATATTACCCTCGTCGTCTTTAGCTTTTACAGTTCTTAATTCATCGATTTCAACAATACCATCATGCTTAGCGATAATCGAGTTATCAGCTCCAACGTTCGATGCAGTACCCCCAACGTGGAATGTACGTAGTGTTAACTGTGTACCTGGTTCCCCAATTGACTGTGCAGCAACAACTCCTACAGATTCACCTCTCTGAACAATTCTGTTCGTAGCAAGGTTTCTTCCGTAACACTTAGCACAAGTACCTCTCTTAGCTTCACACGTTAATACCGATCTGATTTCAACTTCCTCAATAGGAGAGTTTTCAATCTCTTCAGCAATCATATCAGTAATCTCTTCTCCAGCTCCGATGATAACCTCACCAGTTTTTGGATGTACTACGTCAACAACAGTGTTTCTACCAACGATTCTATCGTATAAAGATTCAACGATCTCTTCATTCTTCTTAAGAGCAGTCATGTTAAGACCTCTTAATGTACCACAATCTGGCTCTGTAACAACAACATCCTGAGCAACATCAACAAGTCTTCTTGTTAAGTAACCAGCATCGGCTGTTTTAAGTGCTGTATCGGCAAGACCTTTACGAGCACCGTGAGTAGAAATAAAGTACTCAAGAATTGATAGACCTTCTTTAAAGTTTGCAATAATTGGGTTTTCAATAATTTCCTGAACAGTTGAACCTGATTTTTGTGGCTTCGCCATCAATCCTCTCATTCCACTTAACTGTCTAATTTGTTCCTTAGAACCCCTAGCTCCTGAATCAAGCATCATGTAAACTGAGTTAAACCCTTGTCTATCCTCAGCCAACTGCTTCATTACAGTGTCAGTTAACTTATTGTTTGTTCTACCCCAGATATCAATAACTTGGTTATATCTTTCCTTGTTAGTGATGAATCCCATGTTATAGTTATTGATTACTTCATTAACTTTTTCAGTCGCTTCAGCAATCAATGCTTCCTTCTCAGCTGGAATAATAACGTCATTCAAGTTGAAAGACAATCCACCTTTAAAGGCCATGATAAATCCTAAAGATTTAATATCGTCTAAGAACTTTGCAGTTCTAGCAACTCCAATAATCTTTAAAATGTCACTAATAATATTTCTTAATGATTTCTTGTTTAAGATCTCATTGATGTAACCAACTTCTTGAGGAACTAATTCATTGAAGATAACTCTACCAGTAGTAGTTTCAATTAATTTCGTTTCAATTTCCCCTTTCTCGTTTCTTACTTCAGCTTTAACCTTAATCCAAGCATGTAAATCAAGAGCTCCTTCATTCAATGCGATAGTAACTTCTTCCGCACCATAGAATGTAGATCCTTCTCCTTTTACAGGCTCTTTCTTAGTTGATTTCTTCCCTTTAGTAATGTAGTATAAACCAAGTACCATATCCTGAGAAGGTACTGTAATAGGCATACCAGATGCTGGGTGAAGAATGTTATGCGATGCTAACATCAGCATTTGAGCTTCCAAGATTGCTGCATTACCTAATGGTAGGTGAACAGCCATCTGATCCCCATCAAAATCGGCGTTGAAACCAGAACACACTAATGGGTGTAATTGGATTGCTTTACCTTCAATTAATTTTGGCTGGAAAGCCTGAATACCTAATCTGTGAAGAGTCGGTGCTCTGTTCAATAGTACTGGGTGAGACTTTAATACGTTCTCTAAAATATCCCAAACTACTGGCTCTTTTCTATCAACAATTTTCTTAGCAGATTTTACTGTCTTTACAATACCTCTTTCAATCATTTTTCTAATGATGAATGGCTTGTAAAGTTCAGCTGCCATACCTTTAGGAATACCACACTCGTGTAATTTCAATTGTGGTCCAACGATAATTACCGAACGAGCTGAATAATCAACCCTTTTTCCCAATAAGTTTTGCCGGAATCTACCCTGCTTACCTTTTAAGTTGTCAGAAAGAGATTTTAAAGCTCTATTTCCTTCTGTCTTAACCGCGTTAGCTTTTCTTGAGTTATCAAATAATGAATCAACTGATTCTTGAAGCATACGCTTCTCATTTCTCAAGATAACTTCAGGAGCCTTAATCTCGATCAACCTTTTTAAACGGTTGTTTCTGATAATAACTCTTCTATATAAGTCATTTAAATCCGATGTAGCAAATCTACCTCCATCTAAAGGAACAAGTGGTCTTAACTCTGGAGGAGTTACAGGAATCACTTTAACAATCATCCATTCTGGACGGTTCTCAATCCTTGTGTTAGCTGATCTAAAAGCTTCAATTACTTGAAGTCTCTTTAACGCTTCATTCTTTCTTTGCTGAGATGTCTCTGTATTAGCCTTGTGTCTTAATTCATAAGACATACTATCAAGATCTAAACGTCCTAACAAATCATATAATGCATCCGCACCCATCTTAGCGATGAATTTGTTTGGATCATTATCATCTAAAAATTGATTCTCTCTAGGAAGAGTATCCAAGATATCTAAGTACTCTTCTTCTGTTAAGAAATCAAGGTAGTTTAACTCTTCACCTTCAGCACTTTTAGCTTCTCCAGATTGAATAACAACATATCTTTCATAATAGATAATTGCATCCAATTTCTTAGTAGGAAGACCTAATAAGTAACCGATTTTGTTTGGTAAAGATTTGAAATACCAAATATGAGCAACAGGAACAACCAATGAAATGTGTCCCATTCTCTCTCTTCTTACCTTCTTCTCTGTTACTTCAACACCACATCTATCACAAACTATTCCTTTATAACGGATTCTTTTGTATTTACCACAGTGACATTCGTAATCCTTTACAGGACCAAAAATTCTTTCACAGAACAAACCATCTCTCTCTGGTTTGTAAGTTCTATAGTTGATAGTTTCTGGCTTTAAAACCTCTCCACTTGATCTCTCCAGAATTTCTTCTGGAGATGCCAAGCTAATAGTGATTTTTGAGAAACTACTCGAACTCTTTTTATTCTTTTTGAAAGCCATATTAATTTTCTTTAATCGTCAATAATTAGTCAAGTGAAATACTTAATCCTAAACCTCTTAATTCATGTAATAATACATTGAATGATTCAGGAATTCCTGGTGTTGGTAAAGGTTCCCCTTTAACAATTGCCTCGTAAGATTTCGCTCTTCCAATAACATCATCAGACTTAACAGTCAGTACTTCTTGTAGGATATTAGCAGCACCGAATGCCTCTAATGCCCATACTTCCATCTCTCCAAAACGCTGACCTCCAAACTGAGCCTTACCTCCAAGTGGTTGCTGCGTAATTAATGAGTATGGTCCAATAGATCTAGCATGCATCTTATCGTCAACCATGTGACCTAATTTCAACATGTAGATGATACCTACTGTAGCTGGCTGATCAAATTTTTCTCCTGTACCTCCATCATAAAGCTGAGCTTGTCCGTTTCTAGGAACATTAGCTTTATCAGTATAAGAATCGATCTCATCTAAAGAAGCACCATCGAAGATTGGAGTAGCGAAGTTCATTCCTAACTTCTCTCCAGCCCATCCAAGTACTGTCTCATAAATCTGACCTAAGTTCATCCTAGATGGTACCCCTAGTGGATTCAATACGATATCCATTGGTGTTCCATCTTCTAAGAAAGGCATATCCTCATCTCTTACGATCTTAGCAACAATACCTTTGTTACCGTGACGACCTGCCATCTTATCTCCAACCTTTAGCTTACGTTTTTTAGCTACGTAAACTTTAGCTAGCTTAATGATACCTGCTGGTAATTCATCTCCTACAGTAATTGCAAATTTCTTTCTCTTATAAATACCTAATAAGTCATTCGACTTAATATTGTAATTATGAACCAATTGAGAGATTAACTTACTTGTTTCACCATCATTCAACCAGTTAGTTGGGTTAATTGTTGAGAAGTCAATATCAGAAAGCATTCTCTTCGTAAACTTCGTTCCCTTTGGAATGATTTCTTCTCTAAAGTTGTTAAATACACCTTTAGATTTCTTTCCTTCTACAATTTTCCAAAGCTTTTCTAGAAGAACTCCTTTAAGCTTAGATGCTTCATCAGCATGATCAGTATCGATCTTAGCTATAACTGCTTTCTCTTCAGCTCTTTTCTTTCTATCCTTGATTACTTTAGCAAATAACTTCTTGTTGATTACCACACCTTTTACAGATGGTCCAACTTTTAAAGAAGCATCTTTAACATCACCAGCTTTGTCTCCGAAGATTGCTCTTAAAAGCTTTTCTTCTGGAGTTGGATCCGTTTCTCCTTTTGGAGTAATCTTACCAATTAAGATATCTCCTTCTTTAATGTGAGCACCAACTCTAATGATTCCGTTTTCATCTAAGTCTTTAGTAGCCTCTTCTGAAACGTTAGGAATATCAGCTGTTAATTCCTCAAGTCCTCTCTTAGTGTCTCTCACTTGCATGATAAACTCTTCGATATGAACAGAAGTATAGATATCTTCTCTTACTACTCTTTCAGAAATTACAATCGCATCCTCAAAGTTGTAACCTTTCCATGGCATGAACGCCACTTTCAAGTTTCTTCCTAATGCTAATTCACCCTGTTGAGTTGCATATCCTTCACAAAGAACTTGACCTCTAGATACTCTTTCTCCCTTAACCACAATTGGCTTAAGGTTAATAGAAGTACTTTGGTTAGTCTTTTGGAATTTTGTTAAGTTATAAGATGATACTTCATCATCGAAAGAAACTAAGTTTTCTTGCTCAGTTCTATCGTATCTAATGTGAATCTCGTTTGCATCAACGTATTCAACAGTACCTTCTCCTTCAGCGTTAATTAAAACTCTTGAATCTCTAGCTACATCTTTTTCCAATCCAGTTCCTACGATAGGAGCTTCTGGACGTAATAATGGAACTGCCTGACGCTGCATGTTTGATCCCATCAATGCACGGTTGGCATCATCATGCTCCAAGAATGGAATTAACGATGCTGCAATAGAAGTAATCTGGTTAGGAGCAACATCCATTAACTCAAGCTCTTTCGGCTCTACTAAAGGATAATCAGCCTCCAATCTTGCTTTTACTTGCTCATTCACAAAAGATCCATCAGCTTTTAATGGAGCGTTTGCCTGTGCAATAAGCTTACCGTTTTCTTCTTCAGCAGAATGATATTGAACAGGAGACTCTAAATCTACCTTTCCGTCAATTACCTTTCTATATGGAGTTTCAATAAATCCAAGTCTATTGATCTTCGCATAAACACAAAGAGAAGAGATCAAACCAATGTTTGGTCCTTCCGGTGTTTCAATTGTACAAAGTCTTCCGTAGTGCGTGTAGTGAACATCACGAACCTCAAACCCTGCTCTTTCTCTAGAAAGACCTCCAGGTCCAAGTGCCGATAATCTTCTCTTATGCGTTACCTCAGAAAGTGGATTCGTTTGATCCATGAACTGAGATAGCTGATTCGTTCCGAAGAATGAATTAATTACACTCGATAAAGTTTTAGCGTTAATAAGGTCAGTAGGAGTAAATACTTCGTTATCTCTAACGTTCATTCTCTCTCTGATTGTTCTAGCCATTCTAGCTAAACCAACACCAAACTGAGAATACATTTGCTCTCCAACAGTTCTTACACGTCTGTTTGATAAGTGATCAATATCATCAATATCAGTTTTCGCATTAATCAATCTGATTAAGTACTTAATGATTTCAATAATATCTTCTCTAGTTAATACTCTTACATCCTCTTCGATGTCAAGCTTTAACTTCTTATTGATTCTATATCTTCCAACTTCTCCTAAATCATAACGTTGATCCGAGAAGAATAATTTATCAATAACACCTCTAGCTGTCTCCTCATCTGGAGCATCAGAGTTTCTTAACACTCTATAGATATAATCAACCGCCTCCGTTTCAGAGTTAGTTGTATCTTTTTGTAAAGTGTTATAGATTATTGAATAATCTGCAGATGTTGAATCTTGCTTATGAAGTAAAATCGTTTTAGATCCAGAATCTAAGATTTGCTCTAAGTGCTCCTCTTCGATGATAGTTTCACGATCAATTAATACTTCATTTCTTTCAATAGAAACAACCTCTCCTGTATCCTCATCCACGAAATCCTCAACCCAAGTCTTTAAGATTCTAGCAGCTAATTTTCTACCCTTAATTTTCTTAAGACCAGTCTTAGTTACCTTTACCTCGTCAGCTAAGTTGAATATCTCTAAAATATCTTTATCCGATTCAAAACCAATAGCTCTGAAAAGTGTCGTTACAGGTAATTTTTTCTTACGATCGATGTAAGCATACATTACACTGTTAATATCCGTTGCAAATTCAATCCAAGAACCCTTGAATGGAATAATTCTCGCAGAATATAATTTAGTACCATTAGCGTGACGGCTATGACCAAAGAATACCCCTGGAGAACGGTGTAATTGTGAAACAACAACTCTCTCTGCACCATTCACTACGAATGTTCCCTTCGGAGTCATGTAAGGAATAGTACCTAAATAAACGTCTTGAACGATTGTTTCGAAATCCTCATGTTCAGGATCCGTACAATACAATTTCAACTTCGCTTTTAAAGGAACACTATAAGTTAATCCTCTTTCGATACATTCTTCTATAGAATATCTAGGAGGATCAATAAAGTAATCTAAGAATTCTAATACAAATTGATTTCTTGAATCCGTAATAGGAAAGTTCTCGTTAAATACCTTAAACAAACCTTCATGCTCTCTGTTCTCTGGAGTCGTTTTAAACTGGAAGAAATCTCTAAACGACTTTAATTGTACGTCAAGGAAATCCGGGTAACCCAGTTGATTTTTGCTAGAAGCAAAACTCAGTCTCTGTTTCTTTATCGTTTGTGTTGCCAAAGGATCAAAATTTTAATTGTTACGACTTGATAAAATATCAATTGCGTATATACGCAAAAAGGTCTAGACCAATCCATATGGACTGGTCTAAACCAATAGTTTTATAGAGGAAAATTACTTGATCTCTACTTCTGCACCAGCTTCTTCTAAAGAAGACTTGATACCTTCAGCTTCGTCCTTTGCAATTCCTTCTTTAACTGGACTTGGAGCGCTATCAACTAATTCCTTAGCTTCTTTCAATCCTGCACCAGTTAACTCCTTAACAAGCTTAACAACTTTTAACTTAGAAGCACCAGCAGCCTTAAGAATAACATCAAATTCTGTCTTCTCTTCAGCAGCTTCACCACCACCAGCAGCACCTCCTCCAGCAGCTACAGCTACAGCAGCAGCAGCAGGCTCGATTCCGTACTCATCTTTTAAGATGTTTGATAATTCGTTTACTTCCTTAACTGTTAAATTAACTAGTTGTTCCGCAAATTCTTTTAAATCTGCCATTGTATTAAATTTTAAATAATTATTTACTCTGTTTAAGTCTGATTACCCTCTTTCTTCAAGAGCCTTTAATATACCTGTTAAATTGTTACCTCCCGAACTAAGAGCGCTAACAACATTTTTAGCTGGAGATTGAAGTAATGCAACAACGTCAGCAATAAGCTCGTCCTTAGACTTGATACTACTTAACGTGTCTAATTGGTCATCGCCAATATATGCACACTCTTCAACAAACGCTGCTTTTAATACCGGCTTATCAGATTTTTTTCTGAATTCCTTCATTAATTTAGCTGGCGCATTTCCAACAGCGCTAAAAAATAAAGATGAGTTTCCGCTTAATACATCGTATAATTCCGTGTAATCAACTTCTTCTACTTTATCCATAGCCTTTTTAAGAAGGGTATTCTTTATTACAGAAATACCGATTTCTCTTTTAAAGGCTAATCTTCTTAGCTTACTTGTGTCGTCTGCGTTTAATCCAGAGATATCAGCGATATAAAAATTTGGATTCTCCTTAATTTGTTCTACAAGGATATCAATTTGCTGATTTTTTTCTTCTCTAGTCATAACAACTGATTTAATTTAGACGATTAAGAATAAGGTTTAATATCTACATTCACTCCGCTACTCATAGTCCCAGAAATACTGATAGACTTAATATAAGTACCTTTTGCTGCAGCAGGCTTCAACTTGATAATTGTTTGGATCATCTCATTGATGTTATCGTAAAGCTTATCTTCCTCGAAAGATGCTTTTCCAACACCAGCGTGAATAATTCCGAACTTATCAACTTTGAAATCAATCTTACCAGCTTTAACGTCTTTTACTGCTTTACCAATTTCCATAGTTACTGTTCCAGCTTTTGGGTTAGGCATAAGTCCTCTAGGACCTAAAATTCTACCTAACGCTCCAACTTTCCCCATAACTGAAGGCATTGTGATAATTACATCAATATCCGTCCAACCTTCTTTGATCTTTTGGATATACTCATCTAAACCAGCGTAGTCCGCTCCAGCTTCTTTAGCTTCAGCCTCCTTATCAGGAGTACATAACACTAACACTTTCACATCCTTACCAGTTCCGTGAGGTAAAGTCACGATCCCTCTCACCATTTCATTAGCTTTTCTAGGATCAACTCCTAAACGAACCGCTAAATCAACTGATGAATCGAATTTAGTTGTACCAGCAATCTTTTTGATTATCCCGGCAGCGTCTTTTAAGGAATAGTCCTTATCCGCATCGTATGCTTCTAAATTCGCCTTTCGATTTTTTGATAATTTCGCCATCTCTTGATAGATTTAATTTTCAAAAGGATTGTCTCCTTCTATTGTTAATCCTAAACTTCTTGCTGTTCCAGCTACCATTTTCATCCCTGATTCAACTGTGAAACAGTTCATGTCTTGGATTTTGTCTTCAGCAATCGATCTTACCTGATCCCATGTTACTTTTCCAACTTTCTTACGGTTAGATTCAGCGGAACCAGATTTCACCTTCGCAGCATCTTTTAACTGAACTGCAGCCGGTGGAGTTTTAACAACAAATTCGAAAGACTTATCAGAATATACCGTAATTACAACAGGAAGGACTTTCCCAGCTTTCTCCTGAGTTCTCGCATTAAACTGCTTACAGAACTCCATGATATTCACCCCTTTCGCACCTAATGCAGGCCCTACTGGTGGTGAAGGATTCGCTGCTCCTCCTTTTATTTGCAATTTGATTAATCCTGCAACTTCTTTTGCCATTGTTTCTAATTTATATTTATGTTTCTCCTGACATAATTGGAAGCTATGTCAATGTGGAGAGCTCACATCCAATATTTAACTTTCCTTCTCTACTTCTAAGTATCCTAACTCCACAGGAGTCTTTCTACCAAAAATCTTTACGATAACCTTAAGCTTTTTCTTCTCCTCATTGATTTCCTCAATAACTCCAGAAAAACTTTTGAATGGACCATCTGTTACTTTAACTGACTCTCCAACCACATAAGGTATTGTCATGTCATCTTCAGCTTCAGTCAACTCATCAACTGTACCTAAGATTCTATTAACTTCTGATTGTCTTAATGGAACTGGATTTCCTTGTTTATCACCTAGAAAACCAATAACACCCGTAATACTTTTAATAGCATGAGGAATTTCTCCAATCAAAGCTGCTTCTATAAGAATATATCCAGGGAAGAAATTTCTTTCTTTTCTAACCTTTTTACCGTTTCTAATTTGAACAACCTTTTCAGTAGGGATTAATACTTGTGAAACAAACTTCTCAGCTTTCATCGCTGAAATTTCACTTTCAATGTATCCCTTAACTTTATTCTCTTTTCCAGAAATGGCTCTAACAACGTACCATTTCTTCACTATTTCATCCTTTCCTTGCGAAACACTCATTCTCTTGCCTTTTATAAGAATAACTACTTACCGTAAACTAAATCCATGATTGTATTGAATCCACCATCCATTAGGTAGATTAACAATGCAAAAAGGAAAGACGCTACTATTACTAGTAATGCACTCTCTTGTAATTCTTTTCTTGTTGGCCAAGTTACCTTGTTTACCAACTCGTCAACTACATCTTTAACGTAAGCCGTAATATTTGCCATCCTTATATTTAATTTGCACGGGCGGTAGGGCTCGAACCTACAACCAACGGTTTTGGAGACCGTCATTCTACCAATTGAACTACGCCCGTAAAAAAAGCTACTTCTTATAGCTATGAAAGGTGCTCCTTATCGGGAGCACCTTATCAATATCTAGTATCTGAATTGATTACTCAATAATCTCAGTAATTTGTCCAGCACCTACTGTTCTACCACCTTCTCTAATTGCGAATCTTAAACCTACGTTTACAGCAACAGGAACGATTAATTTAACAGTAATAGTAACATTATCACCTGGCATTACCATTTCTCTACCTTCTTCAAGATAAATCTCACCAGTAACATCAGTAGTTCTTAAGTAGAACTGTGGTCTGTACTTGTTGTGGAAAGGAGTGTGTCTACCACCTTCTTCTTTCTTCAATACATAAACCTCAGCCTTAACCTCTTTATGAGGAGTAATAGAACCTGGCTTAGCGATAACCATACCTCTACTGATATCGCTTTTCTCGATACCTCTTAAAAGTAATCCTACGTTATCTCCAGCTTCACCTCTATCTAAGATCTTTCTGAACATCTCAACTCCAGTAACTGTAGAAGATAATTTCTCATCACCCATTCCGATGATATCAACCTCTTCTCCAGAGTTAATTACTCCAGTTTCGATTCTACCAGTTGCAACAGTACCTCTACCTGTAATAGAGAACACATCCTCTACTGGCATTAAGAAGTCCTTATCTACATCTCTTTTTGGTAATTCGATATAATCATCAACAGCTGCCATTAATTCCTTTACAGTAGCAACCCACTTGTCATCACCGTTTAAGGCACCTAAAGCAGATCCCATTACCACAGGAACGTTGTCACCATCATACTCATAGAAAGAAAGTAATTCTCTTACTTCCATCTCTACTAACTCTAGCAACTCCTCATCATCAACCATATCCACCTTGTTCAAGAAAGGAACAATTCTTGGAATACCAACCTGTCTTCCTAAAAGAATATGCTCTCTTGTTTGAGGCATTGGTCCATCAGTAGCAGCTACAACTAAAATTGCACCATCCATTTGAGCAGCACCAGTAACCATGTTCTTAACATAATCGGCGTGTCCTGGACAATCAACGTGAGCGTAGTGTCTGTTTTCTGTTTCGTACTCTACGTGAGACGAGTTAATTGTGATACCTCTCTCCTTTTCTTCTGGAGCGTTATCAATTTTGTCAAAGTCTTGAGCTGCTGCTAAACCATCTGTAGCTAACACTGCTGTGATAGCTGCTGTTAAAGTTGTCTTACCATGATCTACGTGACCAATAGTTCCAATATTAACGTGTGGTTTCGAACGATCAAAAGTTTCCTTAGCCATGATCTTGTAAATTTTCGATTATAATAAACAAATAATAAATTTCACCTTTAAGCGAGCCAAAGATGGGAATTGAACCCACGACCTCTTCCTTACCAAGGAAACGCTCTACCCCTGAGCTACTTCGGCAAAAGCCTCTGATAAAAAAATAGAGCGGGAAACCGGGTTCGAACCGGCGACCCTCAGCTTGGAAGGCTGATGCTCTACCAACTGAGCTATTCCCGCTAATAATTTTAATTTCTTTGTGGGGAGAGCAGGATTCGAACCTACGAAGGCGTGGCCAGCAGATTTACAGTCTGCCCTCGTTGACCGCTTGAGTATCTCCCCAACATTTAAAATTCTATGAGCCGATGGAGGGATTCGAACCCCCGACCCGCTGATTACAAATCAGCTGCTCTGGCCAACTGAGCTACATCGGCACGCTATCAAAGAACTTACTCCCTTTCGGGGATGCAAATGTACCAAAACTTTCTATTGACTTCCAAATAAAAATGAACTTTTTTCAAAAAAAAATGACCCCTAAGCTGGAGTCACTTTATTTATCGATTGAATATCAATCAATTACGAATTTTTCTCTTTGTATTTTTTTAATTGTCTTCTTAATGCTTCTACCACTTCATCAGTAGCTTGTTCAAATGATTTACTTTGTTTTTTGGCGAAAAGCTCCTTTCCAGGTACTCTTAACTTCATTTCTGTAACCTTATTATCATCTGAATCTGACTTATCTAACCTTAAGAACACTTCTCCTTCAATTATACTATCGTTATATGCTACTAATTTATCTACTTTCTTCTGAATGAAATCTTCCAACTTTTGATCTGCTGCAAAATGGATTGCGTTTACTTTCACTTTCATAATCTATCTTTTTATGCTCTAGGGTGAGCTTGTTTATAAATATTTTTCAATTTCTCAATGGTGTTATGTGTGTACACCTGTGTTGTTGTTAAACTCTCATGTCCTAAAAGCTCTTGTACTGCCCTCAAATCAGCCCCCCTATTCAACAAATGCGTAGCATAAGAATGTCTTAGTACGTGAGGACTTTTTTTTACCTGAGATGACACCTTCGTTAAATACTCCTTAACTATTGTATATACTTTCTGGGGGTACAACTTCTCCTCATTTTCATTTAAAAACAAATAACCTCTTTGTGCTTCAGAATACGACAGATAATCTTTAATGGTTTCAAGTAAATTCGAAGGAAATGGTATTATTCTTTCTTTATCTCTCTTTCCCAATACTTTAAGTTGACATAATTTAAAATCAATATCAAGTACTTTAAGATTAATTAACTCGGATTGGCGAATACCTGTTGAGTAAAACAGCTCTAAGATCAATTTATCTCGACAACCTTTTTCATCCTTTGAAAAGTAATTCCCGTCCATTAATAAATGAAGCTTACTCTCTTCAATGAAAACGGGTAAGTTTTTAGAAATTTTCGGTAAGGAAAGTCCTTCAATGGGAGAAACCTTCATTTTACCAGACCTTAATTCGTAATTAATTAGTGATTTGATTGCAGAAATCTTTCGATGAATGCTTCTTGGCTTTAATCCTTTCTCCATCAAGAACACCAACCAGGTTCGAATCATGTTGTGAGTTAAAGCATCTAATGATTCGACTTCATACTCCTTAAATAGAAAATCTTTAAATGTATTTAAGTCCCCTGAATAAGCTTTAATCGTATGCTCTGAATATCGCTTTTCAACTTCTAAGTATGTCAGGAACTTTTCTACCATCTATAGTAAGATAGTAAATCATCGTTTAATACAGTCCTTGAACCTGTCTTTCTTTATACTTAGCGATACCTTTTAACAAAAACTCTTTAAACACAGTTACATCTTGTCCTTCTGCATAATCTATAGGTATGTTAAGTAGCTCCTCATTTTCATCCATTAAACAATAATATGGTTGACTATTCTTTGTGAAAAATGTTTTCTCTATATCTGCATTTTTATCACCAATTGTTTTAACTGTCTTTTTGTTATCAAACTTAGCAACAAACCTTTCGCTTTCTTCCAGTTTAATTTTGTGATCATCCACATATAAAGCAACTATAACAAACTCCTCTTGTAACAATTTCAAAATTTCAGGATCTGACCAAACATTAGCTTCCATCTCTCTACAGTTAACACAACCATGTCCTGTAAAATCGAAGAATACCGGCTTATTCAATTCTGCTGCACATTCCATACCCTGCTCGTATTCAAAATATCCCTTTAAGCCATGAGGAAGATGAAGTTGATCTCCAAACTTTGGATCTTCACAAACTTCTACTTCTGCTTCACCTCGAAGCATTCCTACGATATTAAAGTCATGTGAGCTCATTGGAGGTAAATAACCGCTTAGCGCCTTTAAAGGTGCTCCCCACATACCTGGAATAAGATAAACCACAAACGTAAACGTTGCCACTGCAAACAATAGTCTTGGTACTTTTAAATAAGGAAGGTCTGAATCATGAGAAAACTTTAATTTTCCTAGTAAGTACACTCCCATTAAGAAGAAAATTACAATCCATAAAGCAACGTATACATCACGATCTAACAATCCCCAGTGTTCTGTTTGATCTGCAATACTTAAAAATTTCAAACCTAATGCTAGCTCTAAAAAACCAAAAACTACTTTAACAGAATTCAACCATCCACCAGATTTAGGAAGGTTATTCATAAGACCTGGGAAAATCGCAAATATTGTAAACGGCAATGCAAACGCTGCTGAAAAACCAAACATACCGATTAATGGCTTTAAAGATACTCCTTGAGCTGATTGCACTAAAACAGATCCTATTAATGGACCGGTGCAAGAAAATGAAACTATCACTAATGTAAAAGCCATAAAAAAGACACCAATCAAACCTCCCTTATCAGCTTTAGCATCAACTTTACTAATAAAAGATGCTGGTAACCTCATCTCGAAAGCACCAAAAAATGAAATAGCAAAGACAATAAATATGGCAAAGAAAATTGTATTTGGAATCCAATGAGTCGCTATCAAATTAGCCGCGTCAGCACCAAAAGCCCAACTAAACAAAGTACCTACCAAACAATAAATAAGGATAACCGATATCCCAAAAATCAATCCATTTCTAATTCCTTTCGATTTTTTTCCTCCTGCATCCTTCATAAAGAATGATACTGTCATTGGTATCATTGGAAATACACATGGAGTTAACAATGCTCCAAGCCCGTATAAAAACGCTACAAACCAGAAACTAAACAATCCTTCTGTCTCATCTCCTTTATCTATCGAAGCACCCTCAAATGTTTTAACTTCAGGGTTCTCTTTACAAGACCAACAAAATCTTGACTCCCCGTTTTTAGAAACTTTTACTTGTTCAGATTGATTTAAATCATCATTTTTTTTTACCGATCCTGAAGCATTCCCTATCAAAACTTCAAATGGAATAAACGCAGGAGGTAAACATTGAGTTGTGTCACATGACATAAACTGAAGCTCTCCTTTAACAGCAAAGTCAACTTTTTCTGAATGTACAACTTGCTTAAAAGTTACTTCATGCTTATAATATGTGATATCTGCTTCAAAGTTTTTGTCATACTTATTCTTAGGTGTTGGTATTATTAGTTCTCCAACTTTGCTAAAGTCTTCCGATTTATCAAAGAAGAAATCTGTAGGGACAGGTCCAACAGAAACGTCTTGACCATATATCCACCATCCATCTTGAATTTTAGCAGTAAAACTTACTTCATATTTATTCTCTTCCAGTTCCGTATAATCATAAGACCATTTAACTGGATCTAAAATTTGACCAAATACAAAACCACTAAACAATACAGCAATTATCGATAATATAAACTTCATAGTAATAAAATTACAATTCTAACTCCTCATTCTCCTTGATGGAAAAAACATTTCTCAACCAATATACCAAGGCATAAAGAATTGGAGTGTCAAATAGCGCACAAATGACCTTAAAAAGCCATGCGTTCAAAATCCATACGCTAAGAACGGAAAAATCTTTGTCACCATAAAACAAAACCGTTATAACCAATACAGAGTCTAACAACTGAGAAAGAATCGTTGATGCGTTATTCCTTAACCAAAGATGCTTACCATTTGTTAGCTTCTTCCAAAAATGATACAATCTCACATCAACAAATTGAGCAACTAGATATGCTATCATAGAAGCAACGATAGCTCTGGTAGAGTTACCGAATACCATATTATAAACCTCATCTGATACAATTGAATCTTCAATCGCATTAAACTGTTGTCCTAAAAAAACTATGAGTATCGTGAAAGCTAACGCTACAAATCCAGACAATACAGCCAGATTAGCTTTTCGTCTACCGTAAATTTCACTTAATAAATCCGTTACAAGAAAGGTAATCGGATATGGAAGAATCCCTGCAGGAAGGATGAATGTTTTAAAATACAAGTCCACCTCAATGAACTTAGTAGTAATCATATTACACACAATTAGCGATGTTATAAACATCGCTAACAGTATTATGTATAAGCCTAAAGCTTTTTCTTTTTGTTGTTTAATCAAGTTTAGACAACTCTAATAACAGCCGAAATCGGGATAATTACTCCACCTTTTAAAGTAATATTACTCTCCGTCGTCGCCCAAATTGTTGTATGAACTCTGTATAAACCTTGATTTGCTCTAAAGTAAATCTTCACTTTTGTTTTATCAGTATTACTCAAAGTCGTAGCTCTTTTTAGATCTATCTCTCTTTGTAATTTATCTTTCATATCATCCAACACATCAATTCCTGAGAATGATAGGTTTGGAATATCCTCCTTTTTGATGACTTCTGGAGTTATTTTTTTATTCTGAATATCTTTCGCCATAATCCCTCAATTTTGACCTAATAACTAGCAAAGATGCTAAAAGGTTTCAAATATTTATTGATTTATTTCCTTATTAATTATTAAAGAAAGTTCTTCCGCTCTCTGTGAGCCAATTACATAAATTAAACCATCTTTATCTGTTAATCTAACAGCATCGTTTCCTCTAGTAAAAAAACGAACCTTGCCTTTCAAATGCAGATTATAAACTGGTCTATTTAGCAAAAATTTAGAATATCTGGCTTTTTCACATGCCACGATATTTTCTAAATCAACTTTAACCTTCCTTGAATTCCAAAAACCTGAAATCTCTAGACTATTATTCTCCAATCTGGTGTGCAGATGTAAAACAAAAATTAAAGCTATACTCAATACCATTATTAAAACTCCAATCACTAAAAATAACTCCGCATTCGGATCGTTTGGATCGGCATAAAAAGCAGACAGAAAACAAAACACTGCTACCGTACTTCTAATACTTAAGTTAAACTTGTTGTAACCTAAATATTGCTTTTCCTCAAAAAATGCGCTTTTAACTGTATCAGTCATTATTCTTTGTTTTCACATGCACAAGATAGACACAATTACTATCTTTTTCAATTTTGAATCGTTCATCAAGTCGATAGGATAAAACATTAACTATTTTTTCTTCCGACGTTAAGACCCATACATTGTCTTTTTCGAATCGGTCCACTTTCATGTCTATTAAAAAGTCACTTACCTTTTTCATCCCTTTCATTCCCAAAGGCTGAAATCTATCTCCTGTTTTCCACTTCCTTAATTGAAGAGGAAACTTTAAATGATCTCCATTGATATACTCAGCTCCACTTGCAAAATCAACCGCTGACCTTTCAACCTTTCTAAACTCAAGTTCAGCATGAGGTAAATCAACAACACAGTCCTCACTAACTATTTCTAACGCATCAATATCACTCGTTTTAAAACGAAATTTCAAGCTAAGTCTATCCACCAATACTTCACCTTGATTTAATTGGTAGACACTTCCTATCTGTTTATTAGCAACACTCAACTTTAACTTTTCATATTCAGAAAGAGGAAGCCCCCATTCTTTAAGTAAAGCAGATAGCACCACCTCATTTTCATAATTTAGACTATCAAAAGGCAATGACTTAGTTTCAAGTATTGACTCTCTAAAATCATTTACCCTTTTCTCTATTAGTTGATTTGAAACTTCAATTAAACCTAAAGACTTTTGTAGTCCTTTCATCAAATTAGGCAACTCAACTTTCAAACTTGGAATAACTTTATTCCTTAATGCATTTCTAAGGTATTTGTTGGAAGTATTACTTTCATCCTCTCGAAATGGAATTTCATTTTTCGCAGCAAACATTTTGATTTCTTCTTTTTGTAGAGACAAAAAAGGACGGATATACAAGCCATTTCTCTCAGACATACCCGATAAACCATTTAAACCGCTCCCTCTTTCCAGGTTCATTAAGAATGTTTCCAGTTGATCATCTAAATGATGTGCTATAAACATATATTCTAACTCTAAGCGATTCGCCTCTTCAGTAAACCAAGCATAGCGCTTGTTTCTTGCTTCTTCTTGAATAGATTTATTTTGAGACTCAATGTTTATCGACTTGCATTTAAATGGAATTTTAAGAGATTCACAATAGGACCTTACAAGACTTTCATCCATATCACTATCCTCATCTCTCAAATGATAGTTTACATGAAGTACTACTATATTCTTAAAATATTGAGAACAGCTATATAATAAGGCCATGGAATCCACCCCGCCACTTACTGCTATCGCGATTGAATCATCGCTCGATATATTCTGCCTTTTACAACAAGCCCTTAATTCTTCTAGCATAATTACTTAAAATCATCTCCATCGTTGAGGCTTTTAATCTGCATTCTTCCCACTCTGAAACTGGATCAGACATTTTTGTGATTGCACCACCAACTGCATATGAAAGGTAATCTTTCTTTGAATTATAAACTAAAGAACGAATAACAACATTAAAATCGAAGTTATCATCTGGATCAATATATCCAACGGTACCACTATAAATACCTCTTTTAAACTCCTCGTAAAGTTCAATTAATTCCATTGCCTTCACCTTCGGAGCACCAGTCATTGATCCCATTGGAAAAAGTGCGCGAAGAATGGTAATAAACGATACATCTTCTTTCAGCTCACATGATATACTAGAAATCATATGAAAAACCTTGGAAAAGGCATAAACCCCATAAAGCTCCTCTACGTTTACACTTCCATCGACTGCTATTTTAGACAAATCGTTTCTGACTAAATCGACAATCATCACATTTTCATTTTGCTCTTTTAAATTAGCTTGTAAAAATGCTCTGTTCTTTTCATCCTCTTCTGAGCTTACTCCTCTTGCTATTGTTCCTTTTATAGGTTGTGAAAGCAACTTGTTCCCTGTCTTTTTTATAAATCGTTCCGGGCTACCTGAAATAAGATAATGATGATCACATTTAAAATAAGTAGAGAAAGGTGTGTCAGCCGCTAGTAAGCTTTCTTGCCATAACCATTCAGGCTGAAGTTTAATATCATCAATAGAAAACTCTTGGCAATAATTCATCTCGTAAATATCACCTCTTAAAATATGCTCTTTAATTCTTCC
This sequence comes from Flavobacteriales bacterium, assembly GCA_965661855.1. Lineage (GTDB taxonomy): Bacteria > Bacteroidota > Bacteroidia > Flavobacteriales_C > CBFIFL01 > CBFIFL01. The sequence continues at coordinate 29,900 of CBFIFL010000005.1, read as the reverse complement.
CAGATGATTGATATAGTCTTCTTTTGATAAGCTAGAATGAAATTTAGTCCCAAAATCAGTATTCAAGCTTACTTCCTTTTTCTCCACTTTCAATGATTCTTCATCATCAACAAACAAAGAAGCTTGACCATTTTTAACCAATAACAAGAGCTGTGGACAGAACCAAGATAATACAGGGAACTCTTGTCTATCTGCATTATTAGAAGACAGTTCTTCTATTTCATTTTTAAAATCATAGGTCAACGATAAGAACCTCCATTGCTTCTTTTCCCAAAGCTTATTGACTTCCTCCGTAACATTTTCTCTAACGGTTTCTCCATTTTGAGAAAATGCCGCAATTAAATCGTAGTCAGCAAAACCATTGCTTTTATTGGAATTTGTATTTGAGTCCAAAACCACCGAAAAACGAAAATGCCTTGAGTATTCCATCAAAGCATTTTTCACTTGTTGTATTTTCAACTGATCTTGAACTTCCGTTAAATGCATTAAGCAATTTCTTTCTGAATCATTTTTGTAATTGTATCCGCCCAATCATCATCATCATTCAAACTTGGAACTAAATCGACCTTTTCTGATCCATCCCCATTTTCATGAGCTACTTCTTCATACTCCACTCCAATCTCATCCAACGTTTCCAAGCAATCAGCTACAAAAGCTGGTGAAAAGAAAAGTATTCTTTTCGCACCATCCTTCACTGCTTCTATTAAGGTATCTTCTGCATAAGGCTGAATCCATTCTTCCTTTCCTAAACGAGATTGAAAAACAACCTGATACCGATCCTTTGACATTCCTAATTTTTCCGCTATCAATCTAGTTGTTTGATAACATGCCGCTTTATAACAAAATCTTTGATTCGGATTATATTTCTCATGACACTTCATATCACAAGGCCCCACTTGCGCATGAGTTTTATTCAAATGACGTTGCGGTAGTCCATGGTATGAGAAAAATATCTTATCATAAGAAGATAAATCAAATGCCTTAGCTCTATCAGCAACGCAAGTTACGTAATCATCATTATCAAAGAAATCATTGATTACATTAATCTTCGGAACCACTTGCCACTTAGAAACCTCTTTAAAAACAGCTTCAATTGTTGAACCAGTCGTTGAAGATGAATACTGTGGATATAAAGGAAGCAATAATAATTCGGACACATTCTCAGCTGCAAATTCTGCCATTGCCTTTGAAAGCTCGGGCTTCTGATATCTCATTGCCAATTTAACAGAGTAATCCTCCCCTAACCTGGCTGCAACTTTTTTCACTAAACTTTGTCCATAAAGCAACAAAGGAGAACCTTCTTCTGTCCAAACCCTTTTATAAACCGCGCTTGACTTTCTTTTTCTAGTAGGAACGATAATTCCATTAACCAGTAATTTCCTTGGGACAATCGGAAAATCGATGACACGACCGTCCCCAAGAAATTCTTTTAAATATCTACCAACATCAGAAGGTTCCGGACTATCCGGCGTACCCAAATTCATGATTAATACACCCTTTTTCATATCCTATCAACCCTTGTCGGAGTATTTTGTTTATTAGATATGTAATGCTCTTTTACCAGTTGCCTCTAAAGCAGCCTCTTTAAAAGACTCCGTAAATGTTGGGTGAGCATGACAAATTCTTGCGATATCTTCAGCTGAAGCTCTATATTCCATTGCAACCACAGCTTCAGCAATCATATCTGCTACTCTTGGTCCAATCATATGAACTCCTAAAATCTCATCCGTTTCTTTATCAGCTAACACCTTAACAAAACCATCTAAATCCATAGATGCTCTTGCTCTACCACTTGCCTTAAAAGGAAATGATCCAGACTTATATTCAACACCTGCCGCTTTCAATTGCTCTTCTGTTTTACCAACAGCAGCAACTTCTGGCCATGTGTAAACAACACCTGGGATTAAGTTATGATCCATATGTGGTTTTTCACCCGCAATTGTTTCAGCAACAAAAACACCTTCTTCTTCAGCTTTATGAGCAAGCATTGCCCCTTTTACAACATCACCAATTGCGTAGATTCCCTCTACGTTTGTTCTCAAGTTTGAATCAACATCAACTCTTCCTCTATCATCAACCTTAACACCTGCGTTCTCCAATCCTAAACCAGCAGTATAAGCCTTTCTTCCAACAGATACAAGACAATAGTCTCCTTCCATTTCAACAATCTCTCCCTTTTTGTTTTCAGCTTTCACTAAAACTTTATCTCCAAGATTTTTAACTTCTTTAACTTTATGAGAAAGGTTTAACTTAAACCCTTGCTTCTTTAATACCTTCTTTAACTCTTTACCTAACTGAGCATCCATTGTAGGAATCAATGAATCCATATATTCTACAACAGTTACCTCAGCTCCTAAACGAGCGTAAACTGAGCCTAACTCCAATCCGATTACACCACCACCAATAACGATTAAGTGCTTAGGAACTTCTTTTAGCGTTAAAGCTTCTGTAGAAGAAATCACTCTCTTCTTATCAATCTCAATTCCAGGAATACTCGAAGGCTTCGAACCTGTCGCTATGATCGTATTCTTCGTAGTAATCTTTTCTTCTTTTTCTCCTTTAATGATGATTGTATTCTTATCTGCAAAAGAACCAACACCAGTATAAGTGTCGATTTTGTTCTTTTTCATTAAAAAATCAATCCCTCCTACAGTTTGAGAAATCACTTCTTCTTTTCTTTTCATCATTTGAGTCAAATCAACCTTTGGCTCATTGATTTTAATTCCATGAGTTGCAAAAGTGTGCTTTGCGTTATGAAAATGCTCAGAAGAATCTAACAATGCTTTAGAAGGAATACATCCAACATTTAAACAAGTACCTCCCAAAGAATTGTACTTCTCAATTAAAGCTGTTTTCATTCCTAATTGCGCACATCTAATTGCTGCAACGTACCCTCCAGGTCCTGAACCTATAATAACAACATCATAATTACTCATGGTATAAATCTTTTAATGATTATGTAAAAATACGAATGACGATTAACTGTCTAGACGAATCCTTTGATATTTTTTGACTTTTGAAACTAAGAATAAATAAACGACTAAAAGCAGACATAGCCTACCTAAAACATCACCGTATTTCGTAAAGAAGGTTAAGTGTGAATAAAGCTCTACTTCTTCATCAATTCTACCATCCACATCATAAAGTAATGATGCTTGTACTTTTCCATACGGATCAATTACTCCAGATATACCCGTATTAGCCGATCTTATTATACACCTTCTATTTTCAACAGCTCTTAATCTAGCATAATGAAAATGCTGCTGATACCCTGGTGTATCGCCCCACCATGCATCATTAGTAATGATTGAAAGTAAATTAGCTCCGTTCAGCACAAAATCAGTTACATACTCACCATATACCGATTCATAGCAAATAATAGGTGCAATTGCGACAGAATCCACCTTCATGACGGATCGCTCTTCTTGAGTCCCCAAAGTACCTGAAGCCCCTCCTAAGTCCATAGCTAAAGACCTCAAAAATGGCAAGCTTCCCAGAAAAGGAACTTGTTCAACACCGGCTACCAATCTTGACTTGTGGTAAATCTGCCTTCCATTATCGCTTAAAGCTAATGCTGAATTGTAGGCTTCATAATAACTCCCATCTCTCATTTCTCTAGCTGCAATTGGAGGAACACCTTCATACTGCATTCTTTTATGCGTAGAGATTCCAGTTAACCACATTTTAACTTTGTGCTTTTTACGCAGCTTATCAAAACTATTTATCAAATAAGACCTTCCGATATTCTCTTCCCATTCTCCTTTAGGAAAAGATGTCTCTGGTAGTAAAACTATATCAGGACTAAAGTTTTCCGATTTCTCAAAGGATAGCTTCCTCAATAGGGATTCATGCGTACTGTACTTAGATTCATCAAACTTATCCGTATACGGATCTATGTTTGGCTGAACTATTCGAACCTTTGTTGATCCGGTCGATTCAAAATCTTGATTGAATAACACTAAAGAGAATAGGATTGGAACTACCACCCTAAGAAGGTTATTAATCACAAAAGGAACATGTCCTATTTTCGTATCAGCATGCAAATACACACGTAGCCATTTATAAATACCAACGTTTACCAATAGAATCCATAAACTTCCGCCTCTAACTCCAGTGAACTCATAAAATTGATACAACAATGGGTAGGGTGATAAAGAGTTCCCTAAGAACAGCCAAGGCCATGATAAATCCCAATTAAGACTATGTAAATATTCCATAGCTATCCAGAAACCGATAAAGACTAAAGCATGAAATTTACTATCTAGTTTTCTTCTAACTCCATACTGAAGTGAAATGGTTAATGACATCAAAATCCCATTCACTATTATAGGAGCTAATAGGCCGGTTATTCCACCAGCGTTATAAATCCACCAAGACGTAATTAGATTAAAGACAGCAAAAACTAAAAATGATGCTAAGAATACTTTCCATGGCTTCACCTCATTCAATGCAGCTTTATCCAAGTAAATCAGCAAAGGAACGAAAGCAATGAATATAAGCAGAAATATACCGGTAGGAAACCAAGAAAACCCCAATAGTAAAGCACTAGAACTAAGTAAAAAAGGATTCGATTGAAATAGCTTTTTCATGAACTAAAGTTATCGCATGATATACAGCTTACCAAAGCCTTTGTGAAAATACTGATCTGCTCCTGAAGCCTTCTGATCGAAGGACTGTCCATTACTTCCAATGAAAACTTTATAAAAGTAAACACCATTGGCTAATCTATCTCCAAAATTATCTGTTCCATCCCATCTGTATTCGGTTACATTTCTTCCAATTTGTAAACTTCCAAGTTCTTCAATGGTAATCTCCTTCACTATTTTTCCGGTGATCGACATAATTTGAATGGAGAACTGATCTGGTATTTGACTTCCCGTTAAAGTAAAAACGAACTGAGTATAAGACGAAAATGGATTTGGATAATTAAGCACCCCAGTGACGGTCGATTCATTGATAACCTCAAAGTCGATTCGATAATCATACACTCCATCTTCTCCAGATCCAGAAATATTTGCAGATCGGTCCTTTCCTCTAACTAATAAAGTATAATCTCCATTTTGATCGAACACTGGATTAAATTCTATTGTAGCTTCATTATCAGGTAATGATGCAGGAGAAAAAATTAAATTTTGTGGATTCTCACTGGTTGAGAAATAAATACGTGTTGGCAATACAGAAATATCATCTGGATAAGTAACATACACTTCAAACAATGAAGTATCGTTCAATGCCAAAAACTCATTATCATCATCTAACTTTATTAATATACTTGGACTAGGAGATACTACATCTCCGTTCAATATATGAACACCATCAAAACTAACATCCAATAATGGATTCTCATTATCTGGAACTACTTCAAACTGCCAATTAGCTAAGTTGTTAAAGTGATATCGTTCAGCTTGCCATGCGGTTGGACCATCGTAAGGGTTTACTTCAATCCAAATAGAATTTACCCCGACCAAACCAAAAGTACTCAATGACAAGGTATCCGTCATAAACTCCCCAGCAAGAAGAGGTTCATACATAACAAATTCGTTTACCACTAAATTATTATCTCGATCCGTTAACCAGTATTTAACCTGGAGACTATCCATATCAGTGTTACTAATGTTCTCAACAGAATAGGTAAATGTATAATCAAAACCTTCTTGAGTAACTGAATCGGGCCTTGTCATACTGATTTGTGGATTTAAGGCAGCTTCAGGAACCTCATCATACAATACATGCCAATAATCCATTTGCATAGGCGTATTATTGGTCGTATCAACAAAACTGGCTTTAAGCTTCATATATGGATAAGCACTTGCATTGATTCGATCATTTAAATTTAGAACCGTTGCATTAATTACTGTTGAATCGAATATCGAAACTTCATTACCGGCTAAATCAACACCAATTACTTCTAAATTCATTGAATCATCTATAGCATTCTCACCTTGTATCATATCTGCATCCCAATACAATTCACGCCAATCTGAAGAAGGACCAATTAATGTGGATATCATTTCTCCTTGTGTCCAGGCACTTGCAACAGCTGTATCAAGCTCAATAAAAGAATTATAATTATCTCCCATAACCGTTTTAGTTGATGCCGGATCACCTTTTTTCCCAAAGAATATTACTCCTAATCCATTGTTTACCGCACCATTCTCGTCAAGCTGATAATTAGTCAAGGTTGTATCAACCCCATATGAACCTAATATGTTTTTGGAATCATCATCCCAGTTTTGCATCGCAACTCCTTTACGAGTGAAGTAGACAAAATAATCACCAACTTTGGCCGAATCCAGTACGTCTAGAACATTAGCATAATCAGCTGTTAAATACATAAATGAATTGGTATTCCAACCATTAGAAACGGTTGCTCCAGAACCTGGAAGATTCCATTGATTGAAATCATAATCATAAACAGTCCAAGACGCCAAAGACTTTGCATCTAAAATACCGATATGCATCCATGCTGCTCCACTTACTACCCCTGAGTGACGTTGTAAATTATCGACCCAATAGCCAACATTCCAAATATTACTACCTCCATACCTATTAGTCTTTATAAGTACTCTTTTCATATTGTCTCCAAAGCCCCAATCATATAATCCATAATTATATTTCAGAAGATCTAGACTACTGTGCTTAAACTGTCGAAAGTGATCTTGTCCCCACCCCTGCTTATCAGCTATATACTGAAAAGACGATTCTCTCCAACTATATTGTCCATCATCAGTTTCATTTGTATCTAAACTTACTCTCCAGAAATACACCATTGAATCCGGACTTGAAGACAACAAAGACATCAAATCTGAATATGTATTAACGTCCCACTCAACAACTCCCCCGGATTGATTAACATGGTACTCTACAAAATGGCTATTACTATTAAACTCATCCGTAGTATCAATCTGAAACACAAAATCCTTACTTGGTGCGAAAACATCTCCTGTTGACGCGACTAAACTGGTTACCGGATTATCTATAACTGAATACTCATATGGATAAATTGGAATTAAACTACCACTAGATATTAATACAGTGTAGTTACTCAAGTTATTATTCACAACATTATCCAGTTCATCTATCTCCTCTAAAAAATCTAACTGAATATTTATATTGTTTATACCAATACCATTTATAAAATCTACAGGTAATCTTAATAAAGCTGTATCCTTATAATGAACATCGGTCATTTGAATCTGATAAGTCGTATCTGGAATTCCAACTCCAGGGTAAGATCTAGTAACACTAACCCAAAATGAAGTATCTATTGCTCTACCGATATTCGCTACTTCGATGGCTAAATCAAACGAATCTAATTCTGTCGTTACAACTGAAGGAACTGTATATACAGTAGGTGAAAGATTTGATGCATCTGAATAAACGGTATAATCGGGCTTCCTATGCATATTAACAACATAAGCCGGATCACCATGTAAATTCATTGTTAAAGCAGTATTCTTTGTTAGATCATTATTAGACTGAATTGCATCTATAGCTCTCACCATTCCAACTCCAACTCCCTCTCCGTATGAATCTCCAGAAAATTGTTCATAAAGGTTACTAACTAATTGATTTCCATAAGAAGCAATCGATACTGTTGAACTCGCTATAAAACCAATCCCTCCACGTTGCCCTGCAAGAACATATGTCTCGATCCCTGAACCGCTATATCTACCAAACATATTACCTACACTACAAGAAACCCCCATGTATAAGGGATTTTTACCCTCATTAGCATAACTATTTGGGTCATCGATTGCGTAATCAAAATTAGTTCCACTTGCATGCCCCATAAAGTTCATAATTGAAACTCCTTCTTCAATTACTCGTCTTAAAGAATCTCCTACGTCAACAGTCATAGGATTAGTATCATACTTTACAAATGTTTTCACATTCCCTCCATATAAGGTATCTTCAATAACATCCTTCATTTGATTTAAAAAGGTTACAAAAGTTTGTGACTCTTGTTGACTTGATCCTCCTGCAAAGTGAAGTATGTTTTTCATCCAAATTGCTGGCGATTGTGCCTCACAAGCAATCAACTTAGCTAAATAGTCATTTATCTGAGTTTCACTTAAACAGGCAATTCGACCTGTAGCCATTGAAGGTTTATAATCACCTAGAAAATTATTTTCCAATCCTGCGGTAAACATCTGGTCTGAACCAGGAGAACCGTAAGTTGGAATAAAATTATTTCCAATATTCCCCCTTGTACTTCTCGAAATCGTATAAGATCCATTGTCAAACACACCTTTTCCTATAAGTAAAAGGAATTCTGGATCAACTAGCCAATTTTCCTCTGCATACTGACAAAATCTTCTGATTCCATGTGGATGTCTAAATACTCCTTCACCAAATTGGTGATATATCTCTTCAACATCAACTACAATTGGAGTAAATCCTGTTGATTGTCTGTAAACCGAATAATCTAAAGCTCCTTGTAAGTAATTATTATGAGTTAGTATTATATAATCAGAAGACAATGAATTATAATCAAAAAACATTGCTGTATTCCCTTGAGTCCCCACGGGTTTAACATAATCTATATTTTTAATTAAACTTTCATTACTTATAAAACATTCCTTTTCGTTTCCTGAATTAGCAACTAGCACGAAAGGCGTTGCGGCATTTTGAACTATTATTTTCTTTCCATTTGTAATATCATAAAACAATGCATCTACTCCTTGATCATCATAACCGCTTAACTCTACGTATGACTTTCCTCCAACTTCATCATCTAAATATATTTTTAATTCGGTGTCATCGGTAAAATCGTTTTGATGATAATACTTTAAAGTTAAGTAAGCTACCGACCAAGTATCAATTGACGAAACATGAGTTGCATCACTATAAATCGTTATATCAAAAGTAGGGGTCAGACTTGTCATTGAACCAGTATGGTTAAATGTTACCATTTCTCTATTATCATAAAGAACATCTCCAACCAAACTACCATTAATCGTTATTTCCGTATTATGGTCTGGATTTGTAGCTAGGTCGTTTGATTGACCAATCAGAACTGTTTCAAACTCATATGTCAGACCACCTACAGTGCTAATATTACCAATATCAACCGCATGTGTCCTACCATTACCTTTATAATTCTTAGTACTTACAAAACCCTCTCCTTCCCCAAAACCTACTCTTTCAGTTCCAGCACTTGTTTGAGGCCCCATGTGATACTCTGTTTCAGTACCATAATTTTTTAACTCCTCCCTCTTATGATATGAAATGGGTGTCAACCCAGACGTATTGGCATCATTAACTACCTCATAACGCATATTACTAGTAGAGTTATTCCAAGTCACATAATACTTTATAGTATCGTTGTATATACTGAAAAATGGATTTACCTGATGTCTTGGGTCTTCATACAGTAATGAATCCAAATAACCATCGTTATGTTCTGCATAAAACTCCAAATAGTCATTGTCATCAAAAGAACCATCTGACTCACCCTCGATAAGGACATATTGCTCATCCCCACGTGCGAATAATTGGATATTTCTAGGATCTATATTATCCACATCCATACCAGCATCTTTCAACTCTTGCTTGCTTACTCGATAAACACCATCTTCAACTACAGGAAAATAATAATACTGTTGAGAGTAATTAATCCATTCATTACCATACTGACTATAAACAACAGTTGATAACAATAAGAATATGACAACAAGTATTTTCATTTACTTTTTATTGATTCCTAGATTAATAGAGAATATATGGGAGATCGGAGCCACAGATCCCGAACCTATGTTAGATAATGCATAATCTATTCTAGCATCCTTTAACTTCAATCCTACTCCAAAACTTGGCTCTAATAATGACGTATTGGAACCGTCTAATTCTAAGACTTTTTGATAATTTTTCGTTCCGAAACGCAAAAACACCATTTCCTTATAAGAGAACTCCGAACCAAATTTAGGATCTAAACTCAATACATCCCCAGCTATCAAAGTATTTCTACGACCATCTGTCGTCATGTCGAAGTCAATCTCAAACGATCCTTTTATATCGCTTGTAATATCCAATTCATAAGCAGCAGCAAAAACAAGCTTTGGTAATGTTACTTCAACCGAGTTTTGAGGAATCTCGTTCTCCGTTAAAGTAAATACTTCTTGTAAAGAAGACACATCAAAAGACCAAGCATTAAAAGTCGATGTTATATCTCTACCAACGAAAGCAAAAGTAAATGCTCCCGTTTTATACTTACCTGATATATCTATTCCAAATCCCCATGCATTTGCATAAGAACCTACTTTTCTCTTTATAATTTTAACATTACCTCCAACAGATAATCCTTTGATTGAACGATCCAAGTCTTTTGCATAAGACAACAAAAAAGCATTGTCAATAGCTGAAAAAGTACTTACCCTATCGTAATCTATATTTCCATTAGCATCCAATAAATCAGAAGTATCTGGGATATCATCTACGCCAAAACGCATGTAGCTTAAACCAACAGCACTCGTTTTATCAACCTTAGCAATCAATGACCCAAACTCATAATTCGCTAACCCGGCAAAATACTCTGCATGCATTAGACCAATATTCAAATTTGATTTATTCTCTAATATTCCTGAAGGATTCCAGTATGCGGAAAATGCATCATTGGAAGTTGCCGCATGTGCAGACCCCATACCTAGAGCTCTGGCACCAACACCAATGGAAAGAAACTCATTACTATACTTTGGTGCCTGTGACTGCACTCCTAAACACATAGCAATTAAAACAATAGTCAGAATAAACCTCATCATAGCTAAGATAGTTAGAATTTCAGCTTTAATCAAAAGCTCTAGTCATAACGTATCAATTTGTCGTTAAATTGCTTATTTTTCCGTAAATCATAGTATGTTAAAGTTCATCCCCAATCTACTTACTTTAGGAAACCTTTTTTGTGGTTGTTTATCCGTGATATTCATTTTACACGGTCAGTTAGAATGGATTCCTTTGTTAATAGGACTTGCAGCATTTCTAGATTTCTTTGATGGCTTTGCTGCTAGATTGTTAAAGGTTAGTGGTCCGTTAGGAAAAGAACTAGACTCTTTAGCCGACATGGTTAGCTTTGGATTGGTGCCTGGTTTAATTGTTTATCATTACTTAAGCATACAAGTCTCTGAATTACCACACTCTTGGCTGGCTTACTTTGGATTAATTATTACACTTGCTTCTTGTTACAGATTGGCCGCTTTTAATATATCAACGGATCAAAGCGAAGAGTTTATTGGAGTTCCTACACCAGCATCAACTCTTTTCTTTTTATCCTATCCATTATTGGGTCAATTTCAATCAGATAGTCACTTATTTACTTTAATTACAAACCCATGGATTTTAATGGGAATAACGTTAATATTCACCTATTTACTAAATGCAAAACTTAGACTTATTGCATTGAAATTTAAAGGATTTGCTTTTAAAGGCGATAATGTATTTAGATACACCTTAATATTCGGTGCTTTGCTAATTTTTGTGATTTTCAAATGGGAAGGTCTTCCAATCAGTATAGTCTATTACATTTTGCTTTCGACTATCAAAAGCGCGATAAAAAAAACATCACTTTCTTAAGATAAAATTTTGCCCTAAGTACACCTTTCTTACCTGTTCATCAGCAGCTAACTCTTCTGCTGTTCCTTGTTTCAGAATACTTCCTTCAAACAAAAGATAAGCTCTATCTGTAATATGCAATGTCTCTTGAACGTTATGATCAGTAATTAGAATTCCAATATTCTTTTCACGTAGTTTAGCTACAATAGACTGTATATCTTCAACCGCAATAGGATCTACACCAGCAAATGGTTCATCCAGTAAAATGAATTTTGGATCTACCGTTAAGCATCTTGCAATTTCCACTCTCCTTTTCTCTCCTCCAGATAAAACAGCTCCAAGGTTCTTTCTTACATGTTGTAAACCGAACTCATCCAATAAGCTTTCCATTTTAGCGTGACGCTCCTTTTTCGAAAGGTCAGTCATTTCTAGGATAGACATCAGATTATCCTCTACGCTAAGCTTTCTGAAGACAGATACTTCTTGAGGAAGGTAACCTATTCCCTTAAGAGACCTTTGATACATAGCACTATGCGTAATGTCTTCTCCATTAAAAAAGACTTTACCCATATCTGGACGAATAAAGCCTACAATCATAAAAAAGCTTGTCGATTTACCTGCTCCGTTTGGACCTAATAAACCTACGATCTCACCTTGACGAACCTCAAGAGAAACATCATTCACCACTTTTCTACCCTTGTACTCCTTTACTAGTCCTTCAACTTTAAGCATCTAATTCTCTTTTTTTCTCCATTCTCTTAGCAATGATAATACTTAACTCATATAGCACAACAATTGGAATTGCCACCAAGACCTGAGAGAACACATCTGGTGGAGTAATAATTGCTGATAAAATTAAAGTAACAACAAATGAATGCTTTCTATATTTCTTCATAAAGGTTGAAGAAATCAATCCGATCTTAGCTAAATAATAGGTAACCACAGGTAATTCAAAAATAACCCCACAAGCCAAAGTTGAAGAAGTAATTGTACCCATGATTGAATTCATATCTATCATTTCTGCTATTCCAGCTGCAATTTCAAACGTTGCTAAAAAGTGAATCGCTAACGGTGAGATCATAAAGTATCCAAATGAAATCCCCATTGCAAAAAGAATTGTTCCAAAGAACACGACTCCTCTCGCTTTTTTAGATTCTTGCTTATGTAATGCTGGCTTGATAAATCTCCACGTCTCCCAAAATATATAAGGAAAAGCCAAAATGATTCCCCCTACAAAGGATACAATCATGGCAGCATAAAACTTTCCTTGAAGCTTAGTATTTAATAGCGTTATTTTCAATTCAGAAAAACAAAGTGCATCCTTATCTACCACATCAGGAAGCAATCCGCTTAGCCAAGCTGAAAACTGACAAAACCATCTGTAAGTATGAAAATCAGAATGTGTTGGAGCCAATAAGATTTGGTCCATCACGAAAACTCTATTCATAAAAATCAAAACAGCACCAACCATGATAGCAATTACCGATCGCATTAGATGCCAGCGCAACACTTCTAGATGATCTAGAAAAGACATGTCTGATTTATTCTTTTTTCCAGCCATTATAATATCCCCTCGTTTAATAAGTCATGAAAATGAACGAAGCCTTTAAACCTTGCTAAGTCATCCACCACCAAAATTTGAGAAATGTTGTGTGATTTTATCATATCAGCAGCCACCGTCGCCATTTCAGATTGAACAATCTGTTTTGGTGAACGCATCATTATATCCGAAGCCTTCAGAGATGAAATCTCTACATCTTTTTCTAACATTCTTCTGATATCACCGTCAGTAATTATACCTTTCAATTCATTCTCCAATACAACCGCAACTGCTCCTTGCCTGTTAGAACTTATCGCAATAATTACTTCTTTTATTGATGTACTTGGACCAACTACTTGATTTCCTCCTGAAGAAATAACATCCTCAACTTTTAAATAAAGCTTCTTTCCTAAAGCACCACCCGGGTGATATTTAGCAAAGTCTTTTGCTTTAAAACCTCTTAGCTCCAATAAAGTCACCGCTAATGCATCTCCTAATGCTAATTGAACCGTTGTTGAAGAAGTAGGTGCTAAATTATTAGGGCAAGCTTCTCTTTCCACTCCTGAATAAATCGGAAAGTCAGATTCATTCCATAAGAAAGACTCCTGATTTCCTGTAAAAGCGATAATTGGATTTCCTCCATCCTTAATTAAAGGAACAAGGTATTTAATCTCTGGTGTATTCCCACTGTTACTAATGCAAAGTACAATGTCATCCTGTTGGATAATACCTAAATCTCCATGTATCGCATCAGCTGCATGCATGAATACAGAAGGAGTTCCTGTTGAATTTAACGTTGCAACGATCTTAGCTGCAATGTTTGCGCTCTTCCCGATTCCTGTTATAATCAGTCTTCCTTTTGCATTAACCACAGTTTTAACTGCATTAACAAAATCATCTGCCAAAAAAGATTTAGCTCTCAAAAGCGACTCACTCTCAATCTCTAAAGTAAACTTGGCCTTATTTAGTATCTCTTTATCTGTTAACAAAACTGTTGATTAAATACTGTAATTAACTTGAAGATTCGGCAACTTTATTTCACGTATACCTTATATTCGTATAAGGGCAAAAGTATCAATTTTTAGCAAAACAAAAGGAATGAACACGGTAGATGCATCCTACAAAAACAGTCTGAAGGAATATTTTGGTTTCGATCAATTTAAAGGGAAGCAAGAGGAGATAATACATTCCTTAATGGAAGGTAAGGATACCTTTGTATTAATGCCAACTGGTGGTGGTAAGTCTTTGTGCTATCAATTACCAGCATTAATGCAAGAAGGTACAGCGATTGTTATCTCTCCATTAATTGCTTTAATGAAGAATCAAGTAGATGCTATTAGGGGTATTTCTACGGATAATTCTATAGCTCATTTCTTAAATTCTAGTTTAAGTAAAAAGGAATCAGACCAGGTTAAAGAGGATGTAAAAGCAGGTAAAACTAAACTTTTATATGTAGCTCCAGAATCTTTAACGAAAGAAACGAATACTGCTTTTTTAAGAAACATTACGATTTCTTTCTATGCTGTTGATGAAGCTCACTGTATTTCTGAGTGGGGACATGACTTCAGACCAGAGTATAGAAAAATCAAACAGATTATTAAAAACCTGAACCCTGCACCTGTTATAGCTTTAACGGCAACAGCAACACCAAAGGTTCAACAGGATATATTAAAAACATTAGGAGTTGAAGCTGCTAATGTTTTTAAATCGTCTTTTAACCGTGATAATCTTTTTTATGAGGTTCATCCGAAAGACAACGTAAACGAAGACATCACTAGATTCATCAAACAAAATGCTGGTAAATCTGGTATTGTGTATTGTTTATCTAGAAAAAAAGTGGAAGAACTGGCACAAGTCCTTCAGCTAAATGGAATAAAAGCACTCCCTTATCACGCTGGTTTAGAAGGGACCAAAAGAGCTGAAACTCAAGATAAATTCTTGATGGAAGATGTAGATGTGATTGTAGCAACGATTGCATTCGGAATGGGTATTGATAAACCTGATGTTCGTTTTGTGATTCACCATGACATTCCAAAAAGTTTAGAAGGTTATTATCAGGAAACAGGTAGAGCTGGAAGAGATGGTGGTGAAGGAAAATGTATTACCTACTACTCTTATAAAGACATTGAGAAGCTTGAAAAATTCTTAATGGGTAAGTCCAATACAGAGCAGGCTTTAGGAAAACAATTACTTCATGAAATGGTTTCCTTTGCTGAGTCTTCAGTTTGTCGAAGAAAAATCATACTTCATTATTTCGGTGAAGATTATGATGCTAAAAAGTGTGACAAAATGTGTGATAATTGCCATAATCCAAAAGAGCAATTTGAAGGACAAGAGTATCTTGTTAAGTGCTTGGAGGTGGTTAAAGCCTTAAAACAAAAGTACAAGCCAAATCACGTTAGTGATATGCTTACTGGTTATATGTCTATCGATGTAAAGAATTACCGTCATAATCTTTTAAAGGTTTTCGGAATTGGTCAAGAGAAAGATGGTAAATTCTGGAATGCTATAATCAGACAAGCTATTGTGAATGGTTATGTTGATAAGGATATTGACTTATACGGTGCTTTAAAGCTTACTGAAAAAGGATCTCAATTTTTAGAGAAACCTTATTCTATCAAGTTTACACAAAACCATGATTACGATCAGATTTCAAAAGAAATTAAAATAGCTCAAAAACAAGGTTCTTCAACAGATGAAACCTTATTTAAGATGCTAAAAGACTTAAGAAGAGATATTGCTAAACGAATGGATATTCCTCCTTTTGTCATATTTCAAGACCCTTCTTTAGAAGACATGTGTGTTAGATACCCAATTAAGCAGGAAGAATTGCTGAATGTAATGGGGGTTGGACAAGGAAAGGCTAAAAAGTTCGGTGATGAATTTCTTCAGTTGATTGGTAGATATGTTGAAGACAACGAAATAGAAAGACCTAATGACCTGATTGTTAAATCAATGATCAATAAATCTGGTCTAAAAGTATACATCATTCAAAGTGTTGACAGAAAGCTTTCTTTAGAGGACATTGCTGAAAACAAGAGAAAGTCTTTAGAAGATGTTCTTTGTGAAATTGAATCAATTGTTGCTTCAGGTACAAAGCTGGATTTGGATTACTACTTGGAAGATCAAGTTGATGAAGATAAAATTGATGATATCTATGATTACTTCTCAGAAGCAGAAACGGATTGTATTCAAGCTGCTTTAGAAGAACTTGGTGAAGATGAATTCAACGAGGAAGAAATTCGCTTGGTTAGAATCAAGTTTATGAGTGAAATGGCTAATTAGACTGCAGGTAGTCTTTTAGTCGTTTTGTAAACAAACGTTTTCCATCAGGATTTAGATGTCCATGATCTGCAAAGTATTTATTGTCTTGAAATAAACTACTTGTATCTCTGTATACTTTTAATCCTCGATTCGTCAAAAACTCATAAAAGGCATCGTTTCTTTTTGTTCTATTGGGAAGGACTAAAAAAAGCACGTTTATACCTTTATTTTGAATCTTATTGTAAGACATTTCAAATGCTTCTAGATATTTCTGATTAATCATCGTATCCTGGTAATTTCTCACAACCTCGAAATCAACCACCGAAGCAAGATTCTTACTCAAATCTCCATCTCCTTGTGAGTTGATTGGTCCTTTAACTCCATTTATCAGCTCATAGTAAGACACAGGAATATTCTCACTGTACTTATAAGATTTAAGGACAGAAGCGAGGAGTTCACTTTTGTTATAGAACTCGCAAACTGACTTATTGAGTCTGTCATCATCTACAAAAGGTGTAAACAAATCTACTCTATCTCTAAGTGCTTTATTATCAAAAAAATAATGATCATCATCCAAAACCCAAAGAATTGTTTTTGGCTGATGTTTGTCTAATAAGAGATCTACAATTCGTTTATGAAATATAGAATTAGAGCCTTTAAAACATAAATTGTAATAATTCTCACCTAAGTCACTAGTGCTTACTCCAAAGAATCCCCGTGAAGCTCCAATGATAACGGTATCAGACTTTATCTCTCCATTCGCTAATGCTTCGATTCTAAAATCCCCTCTCTTTTTAAAAGTTGGCACCATGAAAGACACCAATTGATCGAAAGCAACAATTAGCACCAACAAACCGAATATGTTTCTAGCCACTTTCATTAGAATTGAAAATAAATAAAACTACTTGTTTTAGCAGTGTTGAATAACAAGACCATTACAATCAAAAAGGAGTAAACAATCGTATTGATCCAGTAAAATTTAAAAGGTTTACTATAAGCTTTAAGGCTAAATAGATAATCGATTATTAAGAACAACACAGCACATAGTAAAATGACGTTTAAATTGACATTCGGTTTATAATATAGCGTATCCCAAAAACGGTTAAGCATAATTTTCAAATCGGAAACAGATTCACTTCGAAAAAAAATCATGCTCACTACAAACCAGCCTTGAACAAAACACCACCTTATTAATCGAGGCAATTTTACAGGAGAATACCGCTCTATCAGTAATCCTAATCCATGAAAAGCTCCCCATGCTATAAAGGTCCAGTTGGCTCCATGCCACAAACCACTTAATAAGAAAACGATCATTGAAGCAAGCGCAAACCTTTGTTTACCTCCCAAAGGCAAGTACAAATAATCCCTTAACCAAGCTCCCAAACTTATATGCCAACGCTGCCAAAAACCTTTAAGAGAACCAGCCAACCAAGGTGTTTTGAAATTTTCAGCCAGCTTCAGGTTCAGTAAAGAAGCGCTTCCAATTGCGATATGTGAATAGGCTGCAAAATCAGCATATAACTGTATTGCAAAAAGAAAATTCGCTAAAACTATAGCCGCTGAATTGTATTGATCTGGAAAGCCGAATATTTCGTTAACGTAAATAGCACACCTGTCGGCAATGAGCAACTTCATAGCGAGCCCCAATAAGATCCTAAAGCATCCATTCTGAATATTTA
The DNA here is from genome assembly GCA_965661855.1 of Flavobacteriales bacterium. GTDB lineage: Bacteria > Bacteroidota > Bacteroidia > Flavobacteriales_C > CBFIFL01 > CBFIFL01. The sequence continues at coordinate 11,870 of CBFIFL010000005.1, read as the reverse complement.
TCCAAGACATTTGATACTTCTTTTCCAATTGAGGAATAAACTCTTGAGCACGTAATATAGGTCCTGCTATCAACTGTGGGAAAAAACTAACGAAAGTGAAATAGGTAATAAAGCTTTCCTTGGGTTCATAATTTCTTCGATAAACATCAATTGAATAACTCATGGATTGAAGTGTATAAAAGCTGATTCCTAAGGGAAGCACTATTTTTGATATTCGAAAATCAAACAAGTTTGATTCCCATGCATTTACTAAGGACAGAAATAAATCAGAGTATTTATAGTAAACTAAAATCGAAAGATTGGCCACAATACTGACACTCAAAATCAACTTTCTTTTCTTATCATTTCTTTCTTTAAAAACGTACTTCGATCCAACCCAGTCTATTAATGCACTAATAACGATAAGTCCATAAAGCTTCCAGTCCCAATAGGCATAAAAGATAAAACTAGCCACAATTAAAACAAAGTTTCGGACTTGCCTATGCTTACTGCATATCAAAAAGAGCAACAAGGTAAGTGCTAGAAGTATTATATATGACAAACTGTGAAACTGCATTCTTTTAATTCAAGATCCTAAATGGATTTCAACTAAATTAGCTATACTATCATAGTTATTATGGAAAAAGACTGGAAAAAAATACTAGACGCGGAGACATTTTATGTGACTAGAGAAAAAGGAACTGAACGCCCGTTTACTGGTAAGTTCAATGATCACTTTGAAGAAGGTGTATACAAATGTGTTTGTTGCGACGCTGTTCTTTTCGAAAGTCAATCTAAATTTGACTCTTCATGTGGTTGGCCATCATTTGATAGTCAAATCAATAAAGAAGCTGTATCAACGGTTTTAGACAAAAGTCATGGCATGATTCGAACAGAGATTACTTGTTCGAACTGCGACTCTCATCTTGGACATGTTTTTAATGATGGTCCAACAGAAACAGGCACTCGTTATTGCGTTAACTCACTAAGTCTTACTTTCAAACCTAGTAAAGACTAAGACTTAAACTTATACCCAACCCCTCTAACAGAAAATATATACTCCGGTTGTTTTGAGTTTTTCTCGAATAACTTCCTGAAATTCAGAATATAGTTATCAATTGTTCTGGTGGACGGATAAACGTCAACTCCCCAAACTACTTCAAGAATTTTCTCTCGGGAGACAACATCCCCTTCAGATTCAATTAAAAGTTTTAACAATCTAATTTCTTTAACAGATAACTGCATGACTTTACCATCATGCGTATTTACATTATAGCTATTAAAGTCTATTTTGTTTCCGCCAAACGAATAACTGTCTTCCACACGCTGTTGTTTGCTCCCACGTTTAACCAAAGCACTTATCCTTAACAGCAATTCTTCAAATTCGAAAGGCTTGGTTAGATAATCATCCGCTCCAGCTTTTAAACCCGTGATTCGATCTTGACTCGTATGCTTTGCGGATAAAAACAAAATTGGAACCTCGGCATCCTCTAATCTAATCGTCTGACAAACAGACACCCCATCCATTTCAGGCAACATATTATCAAGAATAATCAAATCAAATCGTTGTTCCCTAAACGTATTCAAACCTTGCGTTCCAGTCTCCGCTACTTTTACAACAAAACCTTCTAGTTCAAGATTTAAAGAAATCAAATCAACCAAGTTCTTTTCGTCTTCAACTAAGAGTATTCTTTTATTCTGCATACCGCAAAATTAAGAATCCTTTTGTCTCCCTTTTTAACAAATTGCTGTGTATAAGTGAAAAAGGGTGGCTCACCCTACGCTTGCTTATTATTTTATGTTTGTCTTGGGTAAACGTAAAAGGTAATAGTATGATAAAGTATTTGGTAGTACTTGTGAACGCGGTAATATTTTCGATTTTAGGATTTTTCTTTGACGATAGTGTTACAGTGACGGTGAATACAGATGAATCTGTAAGTCCGGGTGGGATAATAAACGTAGAACTTGTTATTGATAAAAATGACATCACCAGTTTTGCTAAAATTCAAACGGAATTAGCTGAAGGATTAACTGCTGAAGGCTTAGAGTTGAATGGCGGAACTTTCTCTTACAAAACGAACGTAGTTAAAATCATTTGGTGGAATCTACCTCCTGAAAAAACAGTAACTGTTAAGTATAAAATCAACGTTCCTCCAAGCTATACAGACGATATTAAATTAAACGGGAAGTTTTCTTACATCATCAATAACGAGAGAAAAGTTGTTGATTTAGAAGAAAAGACAGTTACTCTTGGCGCTGGTGAAGCATCTGTTGCAAGCTCTGAAATAGAAGATAATCCAGAATCTGAAACAGCTTCTTCTGAAACAGAAACAGCACCAGTTACAACTGCTGAAGAGAAAGTAACTCCAAGCGTTGAAATCACAAGAAGTATTTCTAAAAACACAATTGAATCAGGAGAATCTATTAAAGTTACATTGAACCTTAACACTAAGAACTTAGAAGGTTTTGCTAAAATTCAAGAGATCATACCTTCAGGATTTACTGTTCAAGAAGGAAGTAGTTTTGGAGCTTCATTCTCCAATACAGGAAATGTGATTAAGTTACTTTGGATGAAGTTTCCAAGTCAAGGATCATTCAGTGTTGATTACACCCTTGTTTCATCTGCTAGTACAAGTGGAGATTTCGAGTTAAACAATGCAGTATTTTCTTATGTAGATCCAAACAAAACTTCTCCTGAGAAATTTATTATACCAAGTAATACATTCGAAGTTAAGTCTGCAGCTGTAGCTCAGGTTAACACACCAGCAGAAAAAGTAGAAACACCAAAGCAAGCTATAAAAAAGCAGACTGCTCCAACAAAATCTTTCTCTAATAAATCAGTAGATGGTTTGAACTATAGAGTCCAAATTTGTGCTACACACACGGAGACCACTGCAGATTATTTTGTAAAAAACAACAATGTAAATGAGGAAATCTACATGGAAATGCATGAAGGTTGGACCAAGTTTACAGTAGGTAATTTTGGATTATACAAGGGCGCAAGGGATTACAGAGAAGAAGTTAGAACAAACTATTCAATTGTTGGTCCGTTTGTTACAGCCTACAACGATGGTACAAGAATTACGGTTCAAGAAGCTTTAATGACTTCAAACCAACGTTGGTACCCATAATCTTCCCAATACTTATAACCTAATTCCAAAGCGATCGTATTAACGTGGAATTTAAGCATACACTGATTGAAAAAACCATTCAACATACTGTTAAAATGTGTATTGATCCTGTTTATGACATTGAGCCTAAACTCACAGGGGCAATCAGATAGTCTTGTTAGTAGAGAGTACAAACCTTCGATTGGTTTAGGCTGGGGTTACTTCGGTTATTATGGCGAAGTAAGCTCAAGGAAAAATGCAGGCATGCTAACTGGTCAGCAAGGGTTTATGTTAGAATTAGCCAGAGGAATCAGTAATCAATTAGATATTTCTTTAAAAGTTAGTACAGGTAAACTAACTGGATTTCAAAATGAATTCAATTTTAAATCTTCCTTGTTTGTTGGTGAGACCAGAGTAGTTTACAACTTTCACCCTCTCATTCCTCACGATTCTAAAATTCATCCTTTTGTTGGTGTTGGTTTCGAAAGCTTTGAATTTAACCCTAAAGCCGATTTATTTGATGCTGATGGGAATGAATATAACTTCTGGGATGATGGATCAATCCGATCTTTGTCCCAAGATGATGTTGATGCAGCTCAAGCAGATATCTTAACAAGAGATTATGTTTATGAAACAGATCTTAGAGAAGCTGATTTAGACGGCCTGGGTAAATACCCTTTAGTATCTATTGGTATTCCAATTTCTGCAGGAATTAATTTTGAAATTAGCGACCGCTTAAGATTCAAACTTAACTCAACCTATTCCATTTCATTCACCGATAACATAGACAATTATTCAAGTGCAGGTACCGGAGATAGAAAAGGGGATACACGAAATGATAATTTTCTTTTTTCAACACTAAGCTTCCATTACGATTTTTTAATTCCACCAAAAGAAGTGGATGAATCGGTATTCGAATTCCCTGACTACTTTGTTTTGGATGATGCTGATTTTGACAAAGATGGTGTACCTAACTTTTTAGACTCATGTGCCATGACTCCATTTGGAGTGGAAGTAGATGAAAAAGGTTGTCCTTTTGATACAGATGGGGATGGTGTTGCCGATTATTTAGATCACGAAAAATATACGGCTGAAGACACTGAATACGTTGACGTAAACGGTGTAGGTATGGGAGATAGTGAATTTGAATATTGGTATTTAGAATATATGGATTCTCTTGATATTCCTATTGAAATCATATCACGTATGACGGGAACTCCTAAAAATGCAGCCATGTTTAGAGTTCGTTTAGCTCGTATAGATGGGCGTATTCCTGAGCATCAAGTTGACGTTTATTTAGCTGAAGATGACTTAATTGCAATTCCTGTTGATTATAGCACTAACGATTATGTTACGGATAGATACGGTGACTTAAAATCTGCTGAAATGAGATTAGATTCTTTATTAGATAAAGGATTGAGTGAATCTGAAATAGTAGTAGAGTACAAGAACAAAATCTATACGTTGGATGAATACCTGTCTATCGACGAAATGGAAGCTGCAAAAGATAGCACTGAAAAAGCTGAACAGATAGCTGCTTTAGAAGGAAAGTATGTTAGAGTATTGGGAAGTACTGAGGCTGATGCTTCAAACGTTGATAAGGCAAGGTTCTTCCCAGATAATAACACCATTCAATTTCCTGGTAAAAGAAATTCCACCAAATACGTAAACGGAAGTTATGATTCTTTCACTGAAGCAGAGAATGCTGCTAAAAACTCAAGCGCTGAATTCCCTGATGTTAGTATTAAAATGTTTAAAAACGGTAAGCTAATTGAAGTTGACGCAGACGCCATAAAAGAAGAAGAAGTAGAAGAAGAAGAAAGCACTTTTGAAGAGGAACAATTAACTAATGTTGACACTACAAGATATACCGTTAAAGTTGCCGAATTCGGAAATGATGTAAGCGCTGATGTAACGAACAAAATGCTAAGTATTCCTGATATTTCTAGTACAACGACAGATAACCCAGAAAGAACGATATATACTTCAGGGGATTTCGAATCTATTTCAGAGGCAAAAGAAAGAATGAACGAATTAAAAGACATGGGGTTTGAAGCATCAGTAGTAGCTATTAATGACGGTGCTGTATTTAACAAAGTTAAAGACTCACTCGTTTACACTCCAGATGAGTTAAAAGCAATGAAGACGACCAAACCAGCCAAGTCTATTGAAGAAAGTGAGATTATAACAAAAGAGACCGTTTTCAGAGTTCAACTTGGAGCTTACAGAAACTCTGTTTCTAAGTCTATTTTCAAAGGTGTGGATATTATCGCCTTCCCTACTAAGCAGGGAATTACAAAATATGTAACAGGGTCATTTAAAACATACAAAGAAGCTCATCAAGAAAAGAGTAGAATGCATGATAAAGGATTTGATGATGCTTTTGTTGTTGGATATAAAAATGGTAAGCGTGTACACATTTCTGAATTAGTTGATGAGAGTGAATACATTCCTTTCAAGTCTGATTCAACTGAAACAGCTCCTGTGAATACCAACACAAGTTCTTCAATTATAAAGAACTCTAAAAAGGAAATAGATCCGAATGTTACTTACAATAAAAGTCTTATCAGTATTCGAATCCAAGTGGCAGTTATTGATTCTAAAATTAGTACTGGACAAAAATCTAAGTACTTAGGTTTAAGAGAAGTGAAGTACGATTTTAATGGAAGTACAACAAAGGTTTATGCAGGTAATTTCAATGATATTGATTCTGCAGTGAAATACCAAGAAGTATTAAAATCTAAAGGTTTTATAGATACGTTTATCGTTGCTTTTTATAACGGTGAAAGCATTAAGTTAAACAGAGCAATACAAATATTAGATCAATAATGAAGGGCCTTCTATTAATTTCATGGCTTTTCATTAGTCTATGTTCTTTTAGTCAAAATACCATTAATACTTCATACGCAGGTGTCACTTTTAAAGTCCAAATCGGAGCATTCAGCAAATCAAAACCACAGATTTTCGATGATATTGATAGCTTAAGTACTTATGTTATGCCCAATAGCTTAACTAAGTATTTATCGGGTGGATTTAAAACATACGAAGAAGCTTTAAGTCACAAAAAAGAGCTTTTAGAAAAGAATTATTTAGGAACCTTTATTGTCTGTTTCAAAGAAGGAATGATAATTCCAATCAGTAGCTTAAACATTAGTGTTAATCAAACCATGGTTCACTTGTTAAACGACATTAAAGTTGTTTCTGAAGAACTTAAAAAAGAAGCCTTTTTAAATAACCAAGACGCAATCGACCGAATTGAATATAAATCGAAACGATATAAAAATCTTGATCCAAGCATCATGTTTTATCGAGTTCAAATCGGTTCCTATAAAAAGGAGGTACCTCTAGAGGTAATGGAAAAGTTCAATCAATTGAAAGACCTTATTTTCATGTATGAAGGGAACAAAGGAGAGACCATTTACACTACTGGAAAATTTCGGGACTCCAATCAAGCATATGAACATTTAAAGGACTTAGAGAGTATACAGTTTAAAGGCTTGAAAATTGTAGGTATACACGACAAGCAAGTCATCCCATATTCGGTAAGTAAAAAACTATTGCAAAATGATTAAGTATCTACTAATAATTCTATTTAGCACTGGATTAACTAGTCTTTCGGGACAGTCACCTTCTAAGCCTAAAAATGCTCCTAAACAAACAACGCAAAAAGCTTCTAGAAAAGTAGCCAAGCAGGTAAAGGCGAAAAAAGTAAGTCATAAGGACAAACCAAAGAAAACGCCAAAAGAAGGAAAGCAGATTGCAATAGATGAAGAAGGTGTTTCAGAAGAACACTTAAATAAAAAGAAAAAAGCAGCAGCTAAAAAGAAGAATTAATTATCCGAAGAAAACAAATATTTATTCGGGTGAACCAGTTTTTCCTTCACAGCAAACATGACTATTCCAGCCGTATTATTCACTCCTAGCTTAGCCATGATATTTTTTCTATGCGTTGTAATCGTATGACTACTTAGAAACAATTGATCTGCTATTTGCTTGTTAGTATGTCCTCTTGCAATTAATTGAATAATCTCAGATTCTCTCTCACTTATATTCAAGCCTTGACATGTACTTTGAAGATCAATCTTGTTATCAATCATCACCTCTCTTAATACTTTCGAACAAAAGAATCGATCACCACCAGCCGTAGTGTTGATTGCGTCTGTAATCTCCTTAGCATCACAACAATTCAAAATATAGCTATCTACACCTTTTGCCAAAGCATATGAATAGAACGTTTTGGTTTGCTCCTGTGTAATTGCTAAGACCTTAACTTTTTCATTCCAAGATTTAAGTTGAGCAATCTTCATGTCATGCTCTTCAAGGTAAACTACATCAACAATAATCAAATCTAAGTGATGAATATGCTCTTCTAAAGCCTCTACAGACTTAAACCTTTGATAAGACTCAATAGAATCTAGATGGTTCGCTAAAACCGATAATCCTGCCTGGATTAAATAATCTTGAACAAAAACACCTACTTTAATATGCATAGTTTCTTAGATTGATTCTAAATAACAAATATCGCTTCTATAATTTACTTATACAACTTCTATATCCAAACCATCCTTTGCAAGTAAGATTTGCTCGAATATTGGTTCTATTTCCTCTTTAAACTTAAGTAATTGAAAGTCTTGATAACGGGATGAATAATGACCTATAATCAATCTTTTCAAACCAACCTTTGTTGCCATTTCTGCAGCCTCAATGGTAGTCGTATGCTTGGTTTTAACAGCTTTATGCTTTAAATCTTGTAAAAAAGTAGCTTCATGATACATAGTAGTAATTCCTTCAAAAGAGTCCAATTGTTCTTCTTTAAAACGATTATCACTTATGTAAGCGTAAGTTCTTTTTGCATCACCCTTAACTGTTAAATCCTCATTTTTAATCACCTTTCCCAGATGATCAACATAATCCTCCCCTTCTCTTAGTCTCTCCACTTCGGTAAAAGGAATTCCATGCTCTTTCAATACGCCTTGCCTAATCTTTCTTCCCAGATCTTTCTCTTCAAAAATAAACCCCCAACATTCAATCCTATGATTCAATGACACCTTTCTAACACTCAAATATTTATCATTGATTAAAATATCTTCTGAGTCCTCTAAAAAGACATATTTTAACGGATATGTCAAATACGTTTGAGAATGTTTTATTTGAACATCCAAGATCTCCTTTAAGCCCTTCGGACAAAATAGAGTCATGTCCTTTTGTCTACCCAGTAATGAAAGAGATGACAACAAACCAATTAGACCAAAAATATGGTCTCCATGTAAATGTGATATAAAAATGTGATCTATCCGTTGGAACTTAACGCGCAATCTACGTAGTTGAATTTGAGTTCCTTCACCACAATCAATTAAAAAGTATCTATTCTTATGATTTAATAGTTGTGAACTCGGAAAACGGTTAGATAATGGAGTAGCTGATGAACAGCCTAAAATCTTGACGGAAAAATCCACTAGATGGCGATCTTTTTACTGATACGACCATTTTCATTAATCAAATCCAGGACATATATTCCTTTTTCAAGATCGTTAAGAAGAAACTGTGTAGGAGAATCCGCACTTATATTTAATGTTTTTATCAAAGCTCCATTTATAGAATATACTTTCAATACAGAGTTTGATTGAAACTTAGCTGAAATTATTCTGTCAGCATAATTCAAATACCCTTGAGGCGATTTCGCTTTGATTGACGTTATATTCGGTACATCTAAAACAAATCCCGTAATAGTTAAAGGCAGTATTACTTCTTGCGTTTGTCCTAATAATTCCAATCTTCCAGCAGCTTCATAATTCACGGTTAATGGATAAGATGTTCTTTCCATGTCTGTGGTAATATCACCAAACAACCTTAGGCAAGAAGATTCTAGTGAAGGAAAAATACAATCTCCAGGATTACAATCGAAATCGAATCCCGCTGGCAAACCATCAATACTCAACACTTTGAAATGATCGATCTCCGCTTGATTTCCTAAATAGGTTGTATCTCTCGGTACAACAAAAGTTACTACTTGTTCATATTCTCCAATACTATCAGGCTGAACAATGTTTTCATCAACAGAAGGAGACATTAACCTACCATTAGTAATTACTTCTGGAGTACAATTTTGACCGAATGAAAAAGCAGCACTCAAAAGAAATGCTGCTCCTAAAAATATATTTTTCATCTTGTTTTTTATTCTTCGCTAGTAAGATCTCTTTCTACTTCTTCCATAAAAAGAAAATCAACAGCCTCATCAACCGTTGGAGTGATATTTAGAATAGTATCTAACTGAGATATTGTGATTAATTTCTTCACTGGATCTTGCAATGCTGCTAAAACGAAGGTTCCTTCAACATTTTTACAAAGTCTGTTTGCAACTAAGATTGAACTTAAACCTGAAGAATCACAGTATTTTGTAGCCGATAAGTCTACAACCATGTTCTTTGCTCCTTGAGCATTTAACATAACCAATTCTGACTTCAATGCAGGCGCTACACTAGTGTCTAACTTTTCTGCCTCAACTTTGATTACTGTATACTTCTCTTGTTTGTCTACTTTAAAATTCATCTGTTACAATTTCCTATTAATGAATAGAATAAAGATAGCAATAAATCATTTGTTTACAAATACTAGCGATTTATCTTAGCCGCTAATAAATACAAAACAGCCATTCTTACAGCTACTCCATTCTCTACTTGATCAAGGATAATTGCTTGCTCTGAATCAGCAACATCACTTGATATTTCAACTCCTCTATTGATCGGTCCAGGATGCATTACTACAATCTTTTTATCTAAGGAAGCTAAACGTTCTGCAGTAAGACCATACATCATGGTGTATTCTCTCAAACTTGGGAAGTATTTATCTTCTTGACGCTCCAATTGAATCCTTAGCATATTTGCGACATCACACCAGTTAAGCGCTTTCATTAGGTCAAACTCAACCTTTACTCCCAACTTTTCAATATGCTTTGGTATTAAGGTCTTTGGACCACATACCATCACCTCTGCTCCTAGCTTTTGAAGGCAGTATATATTTGACAGAGCAACTCTAGAATGTAGTATATCTCCAACGATAACTACTTTCTTTCCAGCTACGTCTCCTAGTTTCTCTCTAATTGAATATGCATCTAACAATGCCTGAGTAGGGTGTTCATGTGCTCCATCTCCTGCATTAACAATCTTCGCATCAATTTTCTTTGACAGAAATATTGGTGCTCCCGGATTAGGGTGTCTCATGACAACCATATCCACTTTCATCGAAAGTATATTGTTTACCGTATCAACTAGTGTTTCTCCTTTTTTCACAGAAGAAGATGCTGCAGAAAAATTAATCACATCTGCACTTAAACGCTTTTCCGCTAATTCAAAAGACAGTTTTGTTCTTGTTGAATTTTCAAAAAACAAATTCGCTATTGTAATATCCCTAAGTGAAGGAACTTTCTTAATTGGTCTATTAATAACCTCTTTAAAATTATCAGCCGTTTCTAGAATCAGCTGAATATCCTCTGTTTTAATATCTTTTATCCCCAGTAAATGGTCTACACTTAACTCTCCCATCCTATTGATTTAATAATACCACTTTATCCTCTCCTTCAACGTCTCCCCACTCGACTGAAACTCTTTGATTATCTAAGGTATTTACCGTTCTTCCTACGTAATTAGGTGTAATTGGTAAATGCCTTGTTAGCTTTCTATCAATCAACACTAAAAGCTCTACTTTCTCAGGCCTTCCATATGCCAATAATGCATCCATTGCTGATCTTACAGATCTTCCCGAATACAACACATCATCAATCATTATCACCTTTTTTCCTTCTATAAGGAAATCAATCTTTGTTTGATTGGGCTCTAAGGTCTTTTCACTTCTTCTAAAGTCATCTCTAAAAAAAGTGATATCAAGAATACCATGAGGAATCTTAACTCCGCATTGCTTGAATAGAATCTCTTCGATCCTTTCCCCTAAATATTTCCCTCTTGGCTGTAATGAAATGAAAACCGTGTTTTCAAAATCTTGATAATTCTCAATTAGCTCAAAACACAATCTGTTTAAGGTGTGTTGTAGGCCTTTATCGGTTAGTAAAACTCTTGGATCCATGAGCAATTATTGATTACATAAAAGTAAGTAAAATGGCGATAAGTTTTTAACTCGTTTAAAAGTATCAAAGCACTTTACCTCCATTATTTTACGCAAAAAAAAGGCCATCCATAAGGATAGCCTTTTTAAATATTGTATTACCAGTACATGATTAAGCTTGCTCAGCTTGCTTCAATCCTTGTACGTAGATAGCCTTCTTCTTCTCTTCTCTTCTAATCTCAGTTGGCTTTGTGTACTTCTTTCTAGCTCTAAGCTCTCTTAAAACTTTAGTTCTCTCAAACTTTCTCTTGTACTTCTTTAGAGATCTTTCAATTGATTCTCCTTCTTTAACTGGTATAGATAACATAATTCTTTATTGTCAAAATTAATTGGACTGCAAAAATACGAGGCTTTTTTATTATTAACAAATTTATTCTGATAAAATTAGCCTAGAAATTACAACTTTCTGTATTTCACTTGTTCCTTCTCCGATCGTACAAAGCTTAGCATCTCTGTAAAACTTCTCTACTGGGAATTCTTTGATATAACCATATCCACCGTGAATCTGAACAGCTTCGTTAGCTACTCTAACCGCTACCTCAGAAGCATAAAGCTTACACATTGCACCTTCCTTAGACATCTTCTCACCTCTGTTCTTTAAATCAGCAGCTTGCTGAATTAATAGTTCAGCTGCTTGAATCTCCGTAGCCATATCAGCTAACT